>JBDSXE010000142.1:0-3610 GCA_039926325.1 Paracoccaceae bacterium
GCCTTGGCCCGATCCCGCGACCGGGTGCAGCAATGGTCCGCCCTTGGCCGTCCCGTCGAACCCCTCGATGCCGCAGGTGTCGAGCGTCTGACCGGAGTGCGCGGCTGGCTTGGCGGCTGGATCGACCATTCGGGCGGCGTCCTGAATCCCGTCGCCTATGCCCGAGGCTTGGCCGACGCCGCCGAACTAGCAGGGGCGCAAATCCACGAATCCACCGCCGTCACGTCCCTCACCCAATCACCAAACGGCTGGACAGCCCAAACCCCAACCGCCTCCATTCGCGCCCGCCGCGTCGTGCTGGCCACCAACGCCTACGCCGGCAGCCTGATCCCCGGTCTGGCGCAGAGCTTCTTTCCGCTTAGGGTATTCCAGATCGCCACCGAACCGTTGCCCGCCAGCGTGCGGGAACGCCTGTTGCCCGGCGGGCAATGCGTCTCCGACAGCCGCCGCAACCTGTTCACCTTTCGCTTTGACGCCGCCAACCGCCTGATCACCGGCGGTATGCACATCATCGGCCCCGGTGCAGCTTCCCGCGTGCCGCACGCTATCCGCCGCCGCATGGCCCGGATGCTGGACCTACCCGACCTGCCGCCGCTGGCCTACGCTTGGTCCGGCACTGCTGCCGTGATGCCGGATTTCCTGCCGCGCGTGATCACCCTGGCCCCCGGCCTGATCGCGGGCTTCGCCTGCAACGGTCGTGGCATCGCGATGACCACCGTACTGGGCCGCGAACTGGCGCTATGGGCCGCTGGCACCCCGGTTGAGGCGCTCGCCATCCCCGCCGCCCCACCGCATCCTATCCCCTTGCACGCACTGATGCGCCATGCCCCGAACGCTCTACTGCGCATCAGCCAACTGCGCGACCGCATCGAAAGCCCACCCGCGCTACCGAACTAAATCGCTATGCTTAAGCCGCTAAAACCACGCATCAAGCTTGCCAGCGTTCCTCGTTTCGATCGGTGAACAAAGACCGAAGCCGTTGATAAGCGGCGAACCGGCGCGTCAACCAAAATAACGGGGATCGTCCAGATCGGCGATCAGCCCCGGTTGTACCGGAGTCCACCCCAACCGGCTTTGCGTCAGCGCACTCGACGCCCGCGTATTGATGGCGGCGAAATGCGCGAACCAGCCAAAGTGTGCGGCGGCATCAGCGGGGGCCATGCTGACCACGGGTACGCCCAGACGCCGCCCAATTACCTCTGCAATCTGCCGGAACGGAATGCCCTGTTCCGCCACCGCGTGATAGCGCACCCCGCCAACCCCGTTCTCCAGCACCAGATTGAACACCCGCGCGGCATCCAGCCGATGCACCGCCGCCCAGTTGTTTAGCCCGCCACCAGAGTAAACCGAAACGCCCTTGTCCCGCGCAATGTCGATCAGCAAGGGCACAAACCCGTGGTCGCCATCGCCATGCGTTGACGGCGGCAGACGCACCACCATTGCGTTGACACCCTGCAATGCCAGTGCCGTCTGCTCCGATACTCGGGGGATCGCCATGTTGAGCGGCGCCGCAGTGTCCTCTGTTACCACCTGATCAGGCATCGGCAACGCAGTGCCAGAGGTCACGATCAGCGGCCTGTCAGACCCCGCCAACACCTCACCCATCGCCGTGATCGCCAGCCGGTCGGTCTCGCAGTTCGCCGCGAATTTGGAAAAGTCGTGGTTGAACCCGATATGGATCACGCCCTGCGCCGCATTGGCACCGGCCCGTAGACTGTCCAGATCGTCCAGATCGCCACGCAGCACCGTGACCCCCACCGCGACCAGGGCCGCAGCTCCCGCATCACTGCGCGCTAGCCCCGTCACCTCATGCCCGCCCTGCAGCAACTCTTGCACAACGGCCGAGCCTACAAACCCGGTCGCCCCGGTCACAAAAACCCGCATCTTGCATCTCCTGCCAATTCCATGCCCTGAACCTATTGCATTGCGCGGATACGATCTATGCCGTAAAGTCCGAGATACATTCGCAATCGTCCGGAAAATCATGGATCCGCTGTCAGACGTGCTCTCCCTTCTGAAACCCCGCAGCTATCTGTCGGCGGGCTTCGACGCGGGCGGCGACTGGTCCATCACCTTCACCGGCAACGTCGGCATCAAATGCTACGCCGTCGTCACAGGCCAGTGCTGGCTTGCGGTAGAGGGTGTGCCAGACCCGGTTCAATTGCGCGCTGGCGACTGTTTCCTTTTGCCCGGTGGCCGCCCGTTCCGCCTTGCCAGCGACCTTGCCCTGGCGCCAGTCGATGCCGTCGCGGTGTTTTCTGCGGCCCGTCTTGGCGGCATCGTCACCCACAACGGTGGCGGCGATTTCTTCCTTGTCGGTAGCCGTTTCGAGGTCGCTGGCAACGCGAGCATCCTGCTGAAGATGTTGCCGCCCATCGTCCATATCCGCAGTCAGGCCGATCAGGCCGTGCTGCGCTGGTCGGTGGAGCGTATGATGCAGGAACTGCGTGAGGGTCAGCCCGGCGGCCACCTGATTGCTGAACACCTTGCCCACATGATGCTGGTCCAAGCCCTGCGCCTGCACATGGCTGAGGGGCGTGGTGACGTGGGCTGGCTGTTCGCGCTGGCCGACAAACAGATCGGCTCCGTGATCAGCGCCATGCACAGCGATCCGGCCGCGCGCTGGACATTGCAGACGCTGGCCGGACATTGCGGTATGTCGCGGTCAATGTTCGCCGCAAAGTTCAAGGCGATGGTCGGCACCCCGCCGCTCGACTACCTGACCAACTGGCGTATGCAACTGGCGGCCGATCGGCTGAGCAGCACCGCCGATCAGGTCGCCACCATCGCCCAGTCGCTTGGCTACCGTTCCGAAAGCGCGTTCAGCACCGCATTCAAGCGCGTCATGGGCACCGCACCGCGGCAATACGGTCGAATCCGCATCCAACCCGTCGAGTATGCCTCCGCCGCCTGACCTGTCAGCCCGCCATCGCCTTGGCCGACTGCGCTTTCATCCGACGGTCGCGTATGGTGCTGAACTGCTGATCGACCAGTACGCCCGCCAAAATGACGCCTCCCATCACCGCGAAGTTCAGCGACGAAGGAATGCCCAGCAGGTTCACAAGGTTCTGCAAAATCTGCAACAGGATCGTCCCCAGCACAACGCCGATGATCGACCCCTCGCCGCCACGCAGAGAAAATCCACCCAAAACAGCCGCCGCAATCGCATACAGCTCATAGAAATTCCCGTGCGACGACGGCGCGACCGACCGCGTGTACATCGCAAAAAAGATCGCCGCGAAGGCGGTCAGACCTGAACAGATCACGTAGGCCGACAGGATGACCAGATCGGTGCGAATGCCCGAAAACCGCGCCGCTTCTTCGTTCTTGCCGACCGCGAACAGATAGCGGCCAAACACCGACCTGTGCAGCACGAACCATGCAATCACCGCCACGATCAGCAGCACATAGGTTGCGGTCGGGATGCCATAAATTCGGTTGGTAAAGAACTCCAGCCCCGGATAGGTACTGCCAAACGGAAAACCCGCCGTGGCATCTGCCGTGTAACCTCTTGCCACACCCCGATAAATCAGCAGGCCGCACAGCGTCACCACAAACGGCTGTATCTTCAGCCGGGTGATCAGCAACCCGTGCGCCAGTCCCAGCAGCA
>JBDSXE010000143.1:0-2991 GCA_039926325.1 Paracoccaceae bacterium
GTGCCGAGAATGGCAGCGCGGCGGCAATCAGCGGCGCTGCCAGCAACGGTACGCCCGCCCCAAGCAGCAACCCCAACGCCACGCCCAACGCCGCCAGCACCCCGATCTGTATCAGGTAGATGCGGAAGACCAAGCCGCCCTCAGCCCCCAGCACCTTGAGTGTCGCAATCGTGGCGGTCTTGCCGACCAGATATGACCGCACCGCCGACGCCACGCCGACGCCCCCCACCGCCAACCCGGCGAGGCCCACCAAAATCAGGAACGACCCGATCCGATCAACAAACCGTTCCAGCCCGGGCGCGGCGTGGCGACTGTCGGTCCAGCGCATGCCCGCATCGCGAAACCGCAACTCTGCCTCTTTCTGCAATGCGGCCAGATCGGTGCCGGGCGCCAGCACCAGCCGATAGTCCGTTTCGTAAATTGTGCCGGGTGCGATCAGCCCGGACTTGGCCAGATCGACCGTCTTGACGATCACCCGCGGCCCAAGTGAAAATCCTGCTGCCGCGCTGTCGCCTTCACGCAGCAAAACCGCGCTCAGTCGGTACTCTTGCAGCCCCAGCTTGAACCGATCGCCAACTTTCATCGCCAGCCGGTCGACCAGAGCCTGTTCCATCACCGCGCCCGGCACGCCGTCCTGCACCGCAAATGCCTGCGCCAATGTCCCCTGATCCAGCACCGGCGCGCCCGTCAGCGGATAGGCGCCATCCACCGCCTTGACCTGCGCCAACGACCTGTCCTCACCAAAGACAACCATCGAGCGGAAATCGACAATCCCCGACACCCTCAAGGCATGGGCGTCCATCCACGCCCGTTCTTCAGATGTCGCTGATCGGTAGGTAAAGTTCATTTCGGCATCGCCCCCCAACAATACCGCGCCCTGCCCGCGCAACCCGGCCTCGATGGCGGATCGCAGCATGCCCACCCCGGCAATCGCCGCCACCCCAAGCGCCAGACACAGCAGAAATATCCGAAACTGCGCCAGCCCGCCGCGCAATTCCCGTCGCGCCAACCGGGCGGCCAGAACCATCCCGCTCATGCAATCCGCCCGTCCGCCAGTCGTACGATCCGATCACAGCGCGCCGCCAATTCAGTCGCATGTGTCACAAGTATCAGCGTCGCCCCATGCCGGTCCCGCAGGGCAAACAACAGCTCCATGATGGCCGCGCCGTTCGCCGCATCCAGATTGCCCGTAGGCTCATCCGCCAGCAAGATCGCCGGCCGCCCCACGACAGCGCGCGCCAAAGCAACTCGCTGCTGTTCGCCGCCCGACAATTGGCTAGGGTAGTGATCTGCCCGAAACGCCAGCCCAACCGCCTGTAATTCCGCCCTCGCGCGGGCAAACGCATCACGCACACCGGCCAGTTCCAGCGGCACCGCGACGTTTTCCAAGGCGGTCATTGTCGGAATCAGGTGGAAGCTTTGGAATACCACCCCCATAGTCCCCCTGCGGAACCGCGCCAGCCCGTCCTCGTCCATCGTGGTCAGGTCGTGGGCCAGCGCAGTGACCGTACCCGCGCTGGCCCGTTCCAGCCCGCCCATAAGCATGAGGAGCGATGATTTGCCCGACCCCGATGGACCCGTCAGCCCCAAAGTCTCGCCCCGTCCCACCTCCAGCGTGATGCCTTTCAGGATTTCGACCGGCCCGGCGTTGCCAGCCAAGGTCAGACGCGCGTTTTTCAGCGCCATCACCGTTTCTGCAATCACCGTTTCAGCCATCACCGCCCCGCTTAAAGCTTTTCTGTCATATGGTTCGTTCCGCGGCCTTCGCAACGTCACAATCGCGTTCCTGTTGATGCTGCCGGCGTTCTGCGGCCCGGTCGATGCGGGCAAGCTGACAATTGTGGCACTGGGTGACAGTCTGACCGCTGGCTACGGTCTGGCATTCGGCACCGGCTTTGTCCCGCAGATGCAGGCTTGGCTGGTGGCGCATGGCGCGGATGTCAAGATTGCCAACGCCGGCGTGTCCGGCGATACCACGGCGGGCGGCGTGGCCCGGCTGGATTGGGCGCTGGCACCCGGCGCGGATGCCATGATCGTGAACCTCGGCGGCAACGATCTGCTGCGGGGTCTGGACCCTGCCCAAGCGCAGGCGAACCTTGACAAGATTCTGGCAGTGGCACAGGCGAAGAACCTGCCGGTGCTGCTGGTTGGGTTGAAATCGTCGGGCAATTTCGGCCCCGACTACAAGGCCGCTTTCGACGCGATCTATCCCACGCTTTCGGCCAAATACAAAACGCTGCTGTTCCCCGACTATTTCGCGCCGCTCAAGCAAAATTCCGATGACCCTGCCGCGCTGACCGCGTATCTGCAGGGCGACGGCATCCACCCCAATGTGCAGGGCGTGGCGCTGGTTGTTGACGCGATGGGGCCGCTTGTCCTGCAACTGCTGACCGAAGTGAAAAAATGACCCTGCTTTCCGACCTGACCACCCTCCTTGGCCCGAGCCACGTTTTGACCGGGGAGGATACTGCGCGTTATCGCGAGGAATGGAGCGGCCATTACCATCCAAACCCCGCCATCGTGGTCCGCCCCGGATCGACGCTGGAGGTGTCTGAAACCCTGAAAATCGCCGCGAAGCACAACACGGCTGTCGTCCCCGTCTCGGGTCGAACTGGCCTTGTTGGCGGCGCCATGACGGATGGTGGGTTGATGCTGTCGGTCGAACGCCTGAACAAAATCCGCGAAATTCGCCCCGCCACCCGCATCGCCATCGTCGAGGCTGGGGTGATCCTGCAACGCCTGCATGAGGCGGCCGAGGCGGAAAACCTGTACTTCCCTTTGTGGTTTGGTGCCCGTGGTTCCGCCATGATCGGCGGCGTTCTGTCCACCAATGCCGGTGGGTCCAACGTGCTCCGCTATGGCTCCACCCGCGCGCTGTGTCTGGGGCTGGAGGTGGTGCTGCCCGATGGCCGCATCCTCAACCTGATGTCCGAACTGCACAAGAACAACTCTGGCTACGACCTGCGCCAGCTGTTCATCGGGGCCGAGGGC
>JBDSXE010000144.1:0-6471 GCA_039926325.1 Paracoccaceae bacterium
TGCGTCAGGATGTCAAACCGCTCGCCCGTTTGCTGCTGGACACGTTTGGCGACTTCAACCGCGTCGTTTCCGCCAGTCCGTCGCGCCTTCTGATGGTCAAGGGCGTGGGCGAAGCTGTTGTTCTTGAACTGAAGATCATCGAGGCGGCGGCACAACGTCTGATGCGGGCCAAGGTGCTGCACCGCCCGATCCTGACCTCGTGGGATGCGCTGGTCGACTATTGCCACACCGCAATGGCCCACCGCGAAACCGAACAGTTCCGCATCCTGTTCCTTGACCGCAAAAACGTCCTGATCGCCGACGAAGAACAGGCCAAGGGCACTGTCGACCATGTTCCCGTCTACCCGCGAGAGGTCGTCAAACGCGCCCTGGAACTGAACGCGAGCGCGTTGATTCTGGTTCACAATCACCCGTCCGGCGACCCGACCCCTTCGACCGCTGACATCACGATGACGGCCCAGATTCAGGATGCCGCGCAAGTCTTGGGCATCACCCTGCACGACCATCTGATCATCGGAAAATCCCGCGAACTCAGCTTTCGGGCAGAGGGATATCTGTAACCTACTGTTTCTGCACTACGAGCGCGGGCTTCGTCCACAACTCCACCCGCCGGTTCAATCGCCGTCCGGCACCGGTTTCATCGCATGCCATCGGCAAAGCCTCACCAAACGCCTCGACCACTGGCAGCTGATCCTCCGGCATCCCCGGCACCAGCGCCTGCAACGCGATCAGCACCGCTTCTGCCCGACTTTGCGAAAGGTCGAGGTTGGCTTTCGCAGCTCCTGATCCATCCGAAAAGCCCGCCAGAACCAACGCCTGCCCTTTGAACAGCCCCGCCTCCAGCATCTGCGCCAGATCGGTCAGGCTCCCCTGCGAGGCCGCGTCCAGCGTCGTCGTCCCGCCCTCGAACCGGAACGTCAGTGACAATCGGTCCGCCCCATCCATCGCCCCCACCAGCCGTTTCAGATCGTCCAGCGTCGTCTCTGACCCCGCACCCTTGATGGCATTGATCAGCCGCAACCCATCCGCTGTCATCGGCTGCCGTTCGGCGCTGCGGTCGATATACCCTGCGGCAGCGACAGCTTTTTGCGCCGCTGGCGACGACAGAAACTCCAGAAACTCGCGCGCGACCAATGGCAAGCGATGGCGCGGCGTCAGGAAAAACACCGGCAACGTCAGGGGATAGTCCTGCGCCTTGACTGCCAGTCGTGTCGGCAACAGCGGAAACCCGCAGCTGTCCGTCAACGGCAGAACCTTGGCCGCCCCCACCGCAGCCCGCTCTGTCACTGCCAACGCCCAAGGGTCCTTTGCCACTGCCACCGCCAGATCGGCCAGTGTGGCATGGATGACCGTTGCCGCCACATCATGCCCCAGCCGCGCCGCCAGCGCATTTTGCAGATCACTGTCGGCGGATAAAGCGTGCAGGACCAATGGCATATCGGGGCCACCAACCTGATTCCAGTTGGTCGCCTCGCCCGACAGAGCCTTGACGAGATCGGTCGTGGAAATCCTTGGCAGTGGATTGTCTGGGGCCATGATCGGCACCAGCGCATCCAGCGCCACCGCCTGCGATCCAAGGTCAGGCTCGGTCGCAGCCGCCACCATCATCAGTGCGGCACCTGACAAAACCGCCGCGCGCGCCGCATCCGGGCTGGCCGGCATGAACGACATCTCTGCCAGCACCTCGCCCGAGGTTGGATCGCTAAACACCGCAGGCCCATCTGCGGCCGGCGCGTAGATCAACCCCCGCGTCCGCGCAAAGGCTGCGAACAGCGGCGGCAACAGCGTCGCACCAGCGTCGGCTGCACCCACAAACCGGATCACCGCTTTGGGAGCGGTCAGGTCAGGACAGGCCGGTCCCTCGCAAATCACGCCCTGTCCATCGACGGTCAAAGGTCCGTAATTCGTCACAATGCGGAAAAACTCGCCGTCGTAACCCTGCAACGTGCCCGATAGCGACAACGACCCGTCACGAGAGGTCAACGTGACATCCTGCGCCACCAGCACCTGTGGAAACAGCGCCGCGGCGAAAATCGCCGCGCGCCACACCATCACTTTCATGAAATCCGCCTACCTCTAGTTGGCGGCGAGTTTCGTGTCTGACGCAAGATTCTTCAACACCAGAAAGCTGCCGATCCCGGTGCAATCCGGCATGGCTAGCGTCAAATCGGTGACTGCGGCGATACCACGCTCGCTCATCAGCGTTTCGCCCAGCAAGTCATGGCCGCAGGTCGCTTCGGTCACAGCGGCTTCGACCACGACATTTGCTGCAATGGTTGCGTCCATCGGGTAGGTATAAATCTGCGCCAACAGCGGGTTGGCCACCGTCGCATCGCCAAGCACGCTCAGAAAGCTGCCAGTCGCGGCCACGACCTTGCCCGGATTGGTGGCAGAGATATCGCCCGATTGGTCATAGTCGGCGCCATTCTGGAACCCGTGGACGGCAAACGCCTCTGTCCCCTCCCATTGCACACCGAACCGGCGCAACAGGACGGTTTCCGGCATGGCAATCGTGGCTTCCACAGTGCTGCCATCGCTGAACAGAACCTCGATTTTACCTTCGGCTGACAGCGCGGGAATTTCCGTCGCCAGTGTGCCGTCCGCCGCGGTTTTCGCTGTTACCGCCAGCCCGGCGTGGCGCAGAACCACCCGCTCGCCATCGTGGCACGGTGCCGCCAGCGCCATTCCGATCACAGCGCCCGGCTCTTGCCGCAGCTTCAACGAGGTTACGCAGGCGGCTGCAATCGGCATAGGCGTGACCGAAGCGATCTGCGGGGCGACCAGACTGTCATCATTGGCGCCAGCGGATAGCTGAACAACCTTGACCGGCGTTGTCGGCAGAATTGGCGGGATGGCCTGAGATAGATGCACAGGTTTCCGCGCTGCAAGGGCTTGCACCAGATGCCCGGCCGCCAAAGCAATGGCGATCACGGCCAGAACGCGTGCGATCCGGCGTAACTGCGTCGACTGCATAGTCAAGTTGAGCATCATCTGCGTGGCTCCCCCGAAGTGGTCTGGCGGAACTTGCGCCGCAATGCAGGCGAGGAAGTGACCGGTTTAAGGAATGTTCGACACGGTGATGGCACCGGTGTGGCGAAAGGGCGACTCCAGCGCCGCCTTTCCGCCACAGTTGCAAGTGTTCAGGCCAGTTTGCCGTGGCAATGCTTGAACTTTTCGCCAGAACCGCACGGGCAAGGATCGTTGCGCGCCGGATTGCCCCAGGTCGTCAGGTCTGATTCGACGAAACCAGCTTTTGCCACATTGACGGCAGCAGGTGCTGCAATGGGTGTCGCCACCGGGGCAGGGGCCGCTTCGACGATTGGTGCCGCCTGTTGCGCCGCGGCCATCTGCGCCAGCATCGCTTGCTGTTCTTCCTGGCTGATCGGACGCACCAGCGAAAGTTTTTGCGTCACTTCCTGCCGCAAAGAATTCAACATCGATTCGAACAACGCGAACGACTCGGTCTTGTATTCGTTCAACGGGTCGCGCTGGGCATAACCGCGAAAGCCTACGACGGTCCGCAAGTGTTCCAGCGTCACCAGATGTTCGCGCCATTTGGCGTCAATCGTCTGCAACAACAGTTGCTTCTCGATCGAGCGCATGGTTTCAGGCCCGAACGCCTCAAGCTTTTGCGCCATCAGTTTGTCGCTTTCGGCAATCAACCGATCGCGCATGACACCCTGATCCACGCCTTCTTCCGCTGCCCATGTGATGATCGGCAGGTCCATGTTCATCTTTTCGATGACCCCGGCATACAGCCCGTGGGCGTCCCATTTGTCAGCATAGCTCTTGGGGGGCAGATAGAAATCCACCAGATCCTCGGCCACCTGATGCCGCATGTCTTCGACAATCTCGCCCAGATCCTCCGACTGCATGATGTCGAGGCGCTGGCTAAAGATCGCCTTGCGCTGGTCGTTCATCACATCGTCGAACTTCAACAGCTGCTTGCGAATGTCAAAGTTGCGGCCCTCAACCTTGGCCTGCGCGCGTTCCAGTGATTTGTTGACCCACGGGTGAACAATCGACTCGCCCTCTTTCAGACCCAGCGTTGACAGCATCTTGTCCAAACGTTCGGACCCGAAAATCCGCATTAGGTCGTCTTCAAGGCTCAGAAAGAACGCCGACCGCCCCGGATCGCCTTGCCGCCCAGAGCGACCGCGCAACTGGTTGTCGATCCGGCGGCTTTCGTGCCGCTCAGTCCCCAGAACGAACAGGCCGCCCGCCGCAATGACAGCGGCCTTTTCGTCGGCATGTTCCGCCTCGATCCTTGCGCGAACCTCATCCGGATGCACCGAAGGATCAGCCGCAATCGCCTCCATCACCAGCATTTCGACGTTGCCGCCCAGCTGAATGTCGGTGCCGCGACCGGCCATGTTGGTGGCAATCGTGACACCGTTCAGTTTGCCCGCGTCAGCGACGATCTTCGCCTCCAACTCATGCTGACGGGCGTTCAGCACGTTATGAGTGATGCCCTCGTTCTTCAGCATCTCCGACAGGAATTCCGACTTTTCAATCGAGGTGGTGCCTACCAACAGCGGTTGCCCTTTGACGTGCGCCTTTTTGATGACCTTGACGATGCCTTCGTATTTCTCGCGCGCGGTGCGATAAACCGCATCATGATCATCTGTCCGCATCACCGGACGGTTGGTCGGAACCTCGACCACGCCCAGTTTGTAAATCTCCATGAACTCATCGGCTTCGGTCGCCGCCGTGCCGGTCATTCCCGCCAGCTTGCCGTACAGCCGGAAATAGTTCTGGAACGTCACCGATGCCAGCGTCACGTTTTCTGGCTGAACCTTGACGTGTTCCTTGGCTTCGATGGCCTGATGCAGCCCTTCTGACAGCCTGCGCCCCTTCATCATCCGGCCGGTAAACTCGTCGATCAGCAGCACCTCGTCGTCCTTGACGATGTATTGCTGATCCCGGTGAAACAGCTTGTGTGCCCGCAAAGCCTGCGTGACGTGGTGGATCAGCGTGGTGCTTTCGGGGTCGTACAGCGATTGGCCATCCGGCAGCAAACCCGCCGCCGACAAACGCTGTTCGATGAATTCGTTGCCCTCGTCGGTATAGGTGACGTTGCGGGTTTTTTCGTCCAGCTTGAAATGCGCGTCGGTGACTTCCGGGATCAGCAGGTCAATCTTCTGATACAGATCACTGCGGTCGGTGCTGGGGCCAGAGATGATCAAAGGCGTCCGCGCTTCATCGACCAAAATCGAGTCAACTTCGTCCACGATGGCAAAGTTGTGCCCCCGTTGCGCCATTTCCTCAATCGAGCCCTTCATGTTGTCGCGCAGATAGTCAAAGCCCAGCTCGTTATTCGTCGCATAGGTGATGTCGGCACGGTAAGCGTCGCGCTTTTCGGCATCGGGTTGGAACGGCACGACAACGCCGGTGGTCAGACCCAAAGCGCCGTACACCTTGCTCATCCATGCCGCATCGCGCCGCACCAGGTAATCGTTGACGGTAACGACATGGACGCCCTTACCGCTTAGCGCATTCAGATATGCCGGAAAGGTGGCGACCAGCGTCTTGCCCTCGCCCGTCCGCATTTCCGCGATGTTGCCTTGATGCAGGAAAATCCCACCCATCAACTGCACGTCAAACGCCCGCAGACCCAAGGCACGCTTTGCAGCCTCGCGGCAGTTGGCAAACGCCTCTGGCAGAATCGCCTCCAGACTTTCGCCGCCTTCTTGGACGCGCTTTTTCAGTTCGTCGGTTTTCGCGATGATGCCCTCATCGCTCAGCGCCGCGAATTGCGGCTCCAATGCGTTGATTTGTGCCACCAGCGGACGAACCGTTTTGACCATGCGGTCATTCGGCGTGCCAAAGACTTTGCGTGCAAGCGTACCCAGACCCAGCATATTTTCTCCGCCTGGCCAAAACCCATCTGCCAGGACGTCCTGACAGGATCGTGTGTCACCCGGTCTTGCCCGATCCTGCCACCTTCCATAGAAGGGCGCAGAAGCTTGGCCGAACCATCGCACGCGACCTGTGCGATTTAAGGGACGGACCCGGCATAGTCAACGCCACGCAGGGTCGTGGCACGATCAGGAGCGTGTGACATGACGAAGTTTTCCGGGTTTTTGTCGGCTTTGGCGCTTGGCGTCTCGCTTGCCATGCCTGCGTTTGCCGAAGACCCCAGCGCCGATACAGTTCTGGCCACGGTAAATGGCGTGAACATTACCTTGGGGGACGTGATCGTCACCCGCGACGGCCTGCCGCAACAGTACAAGTCGCTGCCGGATGACACCCTGTTCAAGGGCATTCTGGACCAACTGGTGCAGCAAGAGGCGTTGATGCAATCGCTGGGCACCACGCTGACCAAAAGGGACACCGTGGCGCTGACTGATCAGCGCCGCAACTACCTGTCGAACGTCGCGCTGATGGCTGGTATCGCCAGTGCCGTGACCGATGATGCAGTGCAAAAAGCCTATGACGCCAAGTATAATGGTGCTGCACCCAAACTCGAAT
>JBDSXE010000145.1:0-3130 GCA_039926325.1 Paracoccaceae bacterium
ACAAGAAGCATCAGGACAGTCTGTGGGCGGGGTTGCAGAGCGGTAGCCTTTCTTGTGTGGCGACCGACCATTGCGCGTTCACGACGGCGCAAAAGCGGACTGGCATGGGCGATTTCAGCAAGATCCCCAACGGCACTGGCGGGCTGGAGGACCGGATGCCGATGCTGTGGACGCATGGCGTGGAAACCGGACGGCTGACGATGAACGAGTTTGTGGCAGTCACATCAACAAACATCGCCAAGATATTGAATTGCTACCCAAAAAAGGGTGCTGTGCTGGTGGGGGCGGATGCTGATCTGGTGGTGTGGGATCCTTGTAAAGAGAAAACGATTGCGGCCACGACGCAGCAGTCGAAGATCGACTACAACGTGTTCGAGGGGAAAAAGGTCAAGGGATTGCCGCGGTTCACGCTGACGCGGGGGTATCTGGCGATTGACGATGGGATTGTAAAAACGCGCGAAGGGCATGGGCAGTTCGTGGCCCGCGAGCCGCGGCCAGCAGTCAACCGGGCGTTGTCGGCCTGGAAGGAACTGACCGCCCCGCGCCCCGTGGTGCGAACCGGTATTCCGGCGACGGGGGTTTAAGTGGCCTTGACTGAACGAGAAGAGATGGTTTTGCGGCGGGCGATGGACCATGCGATTGCCTATCGCGAGGGGGTTGCCTCCCGACCTGTTGGCCCGCAGATCGGCCCGATGGAAGCCGCCCAACGTCTGGGTGGTGCGCTGAATGACGAGCCGCGCGACCCGGTTGCGGTGATCGACGCGATTGTGGCGGACAGCGACCCTGGCCTGCTGCACTTCACCTCGCCGGGGTTTTTCGGCTTTGTGATCGGCGCCTCGCATCCAGTGGGGGTGGCTGCGGATTTGCTGGTGTCAGCATGGGGCCAGAATACCGCCTACGCGGCGACAACGCCTGCAGTGGTGGCGATGGAGAATGCGGTTTGCCAGTGGGTGATCGCGCTTTTGGGGCTGCCCCAAGGGTCCGGGGCGGGCATCGTGACGGGTGCGACGATGGGCAACGCCGTCGGGATCATGGCGGCGCGGAACGCCTTGTTGCGGCAGGCTAATTGGGATGTCGAGCGGCAGGGGCTGTTCGGCGCGCCAGAAGTGCAGGTCGTGATCGGGGCCGAGGCGCATTCGGCTACGCCGGCGGCTTTGCGCTATGCCGGTTTCGGGGCAGAGCGGGTGCACCGCATTCCGGCGGATGACCAGGGACGGATGCAGGTGGCGGCGTGCCAAAAGGTCATGGCGGGACTGAATGGCCCAGTCCTGATGATATTGCAGGCGGGGCACATCAACTCTGGTGCGTTCGATGATTTCGCGGCGCTGATCCCGCTTGCGCGGGCGAAGGACGCCTGGGTGCATGTGGATGGCGCGTTCGGGCTGTGGGTACATGCCGTGCCAGAGTTGGCGGGGCGGGCTATGGGCGTGGAACTGGCGGACAGTTGGGCGACCGACCTGCACAAATGGCCCAATGCGCCTTTTGATGCGGGGCTGGTGATTTGCCGCGACCGCGCGCCATTGGTGGCGGCGATGTCGGCGCACGGCGCGTATCTGCCGGAGCAAGGCACAGTGTGGGATCCGGCAGATTCGGTGCCGGAGCTGTCACGGCGGGCGCGGGGGGTGCCAAGTTATGCAGTGCTGCGGACGCTTGGCGCAGCTGGGATGCGCGGGATCGTTGCCAAGAATTGCAGTCTGGCGCAAGAGTTATCGGCTGTTCTTAAAGCGTTGCCGGGGGTGACGGTGATGAATGACGTGGTCAGCAATCAGGTAGCGTTTCGGTGTGGTGATGGTGAGGCGGGTGATGCTCTGACCGCCGCCGTGCTGGCCCGAGTGCAGGCGGATGGGCGCACCTATCCGACGCATGGCATGTGGAAGGGGCGGTATATCATCCGCGTGTCGATCAGTGGATACGCCACGACCGACGTGGAAACTGGGGTGCTGGTTGAGGCGGTAAAAGAGGCGCTGGATGATTTGAACGAGCAGGTTGCAGATGCTTGATAAAAAGCCGCTAAGTGGCAAAGACAAAAGGCAGGACGGGGTGGCATGAAGGATACGGTTAATCTGGCCAGCCCGGTGATTGAGGCACGGGGTGTCAATCTGGTGTTTGAGACATCGGATGGGCCGGTGCAGGCTTTGAAGGATGTTTCGCTGTCGATCGGGCGGGGGGAGTTTGTGTCGTTTATCGGGCCAAGTGGCTGTGGTAAAACGACTTTGCTGCGCGCGATTGCCGCATTGGAGACGCCGACTGGGGGCGTTCTGACCGTCAACGGATTAGTGCCGGAGGAGGCCCGGAAGAAGCGTGCGTATGGCTATGTGTTTCAGGCGGCGGGGCTTTATCCGTGGCGGACGATTGCTGGCAATATCTCGTTACCGCTTGAAATTATGGGGTTTTCCGGGGCGGAACGACGAGAACGGGTGGAGCGGGTTCTGGATCTGGTGGAGTTGAAGGGGTTTGGCCGTAAGTTTCCGTGGCAGTTGTCGGGGGGTATGCAGCAGCGGGCGTCGATTGCGCGGGCTTTGGCGTTTGATGCGGACATCTTGCTGATGGACGAACCTTTTGGCGCGCTGGACGAAATTGTACGGGACCGGTTGAACGAAGAGGTTCTAAAGCTTTGGAATCGCACGGGGAAAACGATTTGCTTCGTTACGCATTCGATACCGGAGGCGGTTTATTTATCGACCAAGATCGTGGTTATGAGCCCACGACCGGGACGGATTACGGACGTGATTGACAGCCCGCTGCCGCGCGAACGCCCCTTGGATATTCGCGACAGTCGGGAGTTCATCGAGATTTCGCACCGGGTGCGCGAAGGCTTGCGGGCGGGGCATTCGGATGAGTGACCCGGCAAAAAGCGGTCTCTTGGTTCGGTCTACATCGCGTCTACAATGCCTCTACACAATGGTGCACTTATGAACGTGGTGGTTCTGGTCTACTTGGTGGGGTCGACCGTGGTTTTCATGGCGGCCAATGCGACGCTAAAGACCTATGCCGCGAACGGAGGGCCGTGGGTTTTGATCGGGGCGCTGGCGCTGTTTTGCGCTGGTAACTTTCTGATGGTTCGGGTGATGCGGGAAAATGGGTTGGGGATTGCGATTGCGCTGTCGCTGATCTTTCAGCTGGTCGCTAT
>JBDSXE010000146.1:0-10246 GCA_039926325.1 Paracoccaceae bacterium
GGTTTCACACCCCCGGACCCCCGTGGGATATTTGTGCCAATATGAAACGCAATTTTTGACAAATTGTTTGAAGTGCCGGGCTTTTCGTCCGGCACTTTTGTTTGGAGGGGCGACGATGAGCCTGATCGGGCAGCGCATCACGGTGTTGGGGGCGGGGGTCGCCGGCCTGTCGGTGGCGCGGGCTTTGGCGCTGCGCGGGGCGGTGGTAACGGTATTCGAACAAGCCGATGCAATTCGGGAAGTCGGGGCCGGAATCCAGGTGTCTCCGAATGGCGCTTGCGTGCTGAAGGCGCTGGGGCTGGGGGCGTCGCTGACTGCGGCTTCGGTGCGGGCAGCAGCGGTGGAGTTGCGCGACGGTTTGACGGGCGGGCTGGTGACGCGGCTGGACGTTGGGCGGCTGCGACCGGACCAAGGCTATCATTTCCTGCATCGTTCGGACCTGATCGGTCTGTTGCACGACAGCGCGGTCGAGGCCGGGGTCGAGTTACGGCTGTTGAGCCGGGTGGACGCGCTGGATTTATCGGGCGCGCGGCCCGTCATCGTGCTGGAGGATGGCGCGCGGCAAGAAACCGAACTGCTGATCGGGGCGGACGGGCTGCATTCGCGCACCAGGGCGGCGCTGAACGGGCAGGTGGCACCGTTTTTTACCGGGCAGGTGGCATGGCGGGCTGTGATTCCGGGCAATGACGGGCCTGCGGTGGCCGAGGTCCATATGGGACCGGGGCGGCATCTGGTCAGCTATCCGCTGCGCGGGGGTGCGATGCGAAATATCGTGGCAGTCGAGGAGCGGCGCAGTTGGGTCGAGGAAAGCTGGTCGTTGCGCGACGATCCGATGGCGATGCAACGGGCGTTCAAGGACTTTTCCTCACGCGTGACAGGCTGGCTGGAACAGGTCGAGGATGTCTGGCTGTGGGGATTGTTTCGGCATCCGGTGGCGAAGGTCTGGCACAAGGTCATGGCGGACGGCGCGGTGGCGATCTTGGGTGATGCGGCGCACCCCACCTTGCCGTTTCTGGCGCAGGGCGCGTCGATGGCGTTGGAGGACGCGTGGGTGCTGGCGGATGCGCTGGCAGCTTATGATGGGTGGGCGGCGGGATTGGCGGCGTATCAGGTGAAGCGTACGGGGCGAAGTGCGCGGATTGTCGATGCGGCGTCGCGGAATGCGCAGGCATATCACCTGTCTGGTCTGACGCGCGCGGTGGCGCACGCGGGATTGCGGGTGGGGGGATGGCTGGCACCAGAACTGGCCTTGCGACGGTTCGACTGGCTGTACGGTTTTGACGTCACAGCGAATGCAGCAGGGTCAGCAGAACGAGGCTGAGGCTCAGCTCGAACCAGGGCAAATTCGGCAGGGCATAGATCGGGGATTTGATTTCAGCGAAGAGTGGTGGGAAGCGGTGGGACATTTGGCACCTGGTGTTTGGGTGCCATCAGGTTACGGGTCAGAACTTAAAACGATCATAAAGCCCGGCAGTGCCGGGCTTTATCATTTGGAAACAATGTGTTTCCCTAACGCGAGGCCAGATCCCTGAGCACATAGTGCAGCACGCCGCCGTGTTCGACGTATTCAATCTCGATCTCGGTGTCGATACGGCACCTGATCTGGATCGTTTTGGTGGTGCCATCGGCATAGGTGATGTGGCAGGGCACGGTCGAAAGCGGTTTCAGATCGCCCGCCAGACCTTCGATGCTGATAACCTCGTCGCCCTTGAGAGCAAGGGTTTTGCGGGTAGTGTGGTCGGTGAATTCAAACGGAATCACACCCATGCCGACAAGGTTGGAACGGTGGATGCGTTCAAAGCTTTCGGCAATCACCGCTTTGACACCCAACAGTGCAGTACCCTTGGCAGCCCAATCGCGCGACGAACCAGCGCCGTATTCGATGCCGCCGAAGATCACCAAAGGGGTGCCCGCGTGCTGATATTCCATCGATGCATCGTAGATCGAGGCGCGGGCCCCATCGGGGCCAATGGTGTAGCCGCCTTCGATGCCATCCAGCATTTCATTCTTGATGCGGATGTTAGCGAAGGTGCCACGCATCATCACCTCGTGGTTGCCGCGCCGCGACCCGTAAGAGTTGAACTCGCTGACCGGAACCTGCCGTTCGGCAAGGTATTTGCCGGCTGGGGTCGCTGCCTTGAAGCTGCCCGCTGGCGAGATGTGATCGGTGGTAATCATGTCGCCCAAAACCGCAAGGATGCGGGCATTCGTGATGTCACTGATAACGCCGGGGGTTTTGGCCATGCCGCGGAAATAGGGCGGGTTCTGGATGTAGGTCGAGGATACAGGCCAATCGTAGGTTTCAGAGTCGGTGATCTCGACTGCCTGCCATTTGGCATCGCCTTTGAAGACGTCGGCGTATTTCTTCTGAAACGCGTCACGCGTCACCGTAGCCTCTACCAGCTCAGCGATTTCGGCATTGGTGGGCCAGATGTCTTTCAGAAACACCGGACCGTTGGTGCCCTGACCAAGCGCGGTCCGGGTGATGTCGATGTTCATGTCGCCGGCCAGCGCATAGGCCACAACCAGGGGCGGCGAGGCTAAGTAGTTTGCACGAACGTCGGGGGAAATCCGACCTTCGAAGTTGCGATTGCCAGACAGAACTGCGGCGGCAACGATGTCACCTTCGGTGATGGCGGCCGAGATTTCGGGTTGCAGCGGGCCAGAGTTGCCGATGCAGGTGGTGCAGCCAAAGCCGACGAGGTTGAAACCGATAGCATCAAGGTCTTCTTGCAGGCCGGCGGCGTTCAGGTATTCGGCCACGACCTGCGACCCGGGCGCGAGCGACGTTTTGACCCACGGTTTGCGGGTGATGCCCAAGGCGCGGGCTTTGCGGGCGACGAGGCCAGCCGCGATCATGACATATGGGTTGGAAGTGTTGGTGCAAGAGGTGATCGCCGCGATCACGACAGAGCCATCACGGATGACGTAATCTTCGCCAGCAACGTTCGAGAATGAAAAGCCGTCAAAGCTGCCGGGCAAAATGACCGGGGCCAGTGCACCGCCCTCGTCCTTCCACTCTTCGGTTTGCACGATGGGGACGTGTGGTAGTCTGCGCGTGGTGCGGATGTAGTCGCCAAAGGCGGCGGCGGCGGTATCAAGCGGCAGAAAGTCTTGCGGGCGTTTAGGTCCGGCGATGGCGGGAACGATGCTGGCCATGTCGAGCGCGAGGGTCGAAGTGTAGATCGGGTCGTAGTTGGCGTCGCGCCACATCCCGTTGGCTTTGGCGTAGGCTTCGACAAGCGCGATACGACTGTCTTCGCGACCGGTATTGCGAAGGTAGCGCAGCGTTTCACCGTCGATCGGGAAAAAGCCGCAGGTGGCACCATATTCGGGGGCCATGTTCGCGATGGTGGCACGGTCGGCCAGCGGCAGGTGATCAAGGCCGGGGCCATAAAACTCTACGAATTTGCCCACGACGCCATGTTTGCGAAGCATCTGCACGACTTTGAGAACAAGGTCGGTGGCGGTAGTGCCTTCTTTCATCGCTCCGGTCAGTTTGAAGCCGACGACTTCGGGGATCAACATCGATACCGGCTGGCCCAACATCGCGGCCTCTGCCTCGATCCCGCCCACGCCCCAGCCAAGCACGGCAAGGCCGTTGACCATCGTGGTGTGACTGTCGGTGCCAACCAGCGTGTCGGGGTAGGCGACCATCTGGCCATTCTGATCAGTATCGCTCCACACGGTTTGCGACAGATATTCAAGGTTGACCTGATGGCAGATGCCGGTGCCGGGCGGAACCACGCGGAAGTTGTTAAAGGCTTTCTGGCCCCATTTCAGGAAAACATAACGCTCCATATTGCGTTCGTATTCACGGTCAACGTTGGCTTGAAATGCACGGGGGGTGCCGAATTCGTCGATCATCACCGAATGGTCGATCACAAGGTCAACCGGGGCCAGCGGGTTGATACGTTGGGGGTCGCCGCCCAAACCGATGATGCCATCGCGCATTGCTGCAAGGTCAACAACGGCGGGAACGCCAGTAAAGTCCTGCATAAGTACCCGGGCAGGCCGATAGGCGATTTCGCGGGGATTCTTGCCGTCCATCTTTCCCCAGTCGGAAAAAGCGCGAATGTCATCCAAGGTGACAGTCTTGCCATCTTCGAACCGCAGCATGTTTTCCAGAACGACTTTCAGCGCGGCGGGAAGTTTCCCGAATTGACCCAGACCGGCCGCCTCTGCCGCGGGGATTGAGTAGTACGAGAAGGTTTGGCCGCCAGCGGTCAAAGTTGTACGGGTTTTGGCGCTGTCGTGTCCGACGGTGACGGTCATAGAGGCCTCCTGTGGGTGTCTGGGACGGTTTTGCCGCAAGTGCGAAGGGCGGGCAAGGAATCATTTTCGGGCTGATCGGCATTGTATGCCATTGTATGCCGATTTTCCAGAGCCATTCTCGCGCGGTCCTGACAGTCACTTCAACCACGGGAGTGTGAACCATTTAGGTGCGGCCCCTCGCAAAACCTTGATTGGCGGCAAGCGCCGCAAGGGGTTAGGACTGATCGGGCGACTAGGGGACTGAAACCAAATGCTGAGACAGATCATCACTGGCATTGCCGGAATATGGCTTGCATCCTCGGGTCAGGTCACCGCACAAAGCGCGCCCGGAACGGTGGTGGAACTTTATACCTCGCAAGGATGTTCATCCTGCCCGCCAGCCGATGAATATTTGGGCGTACTGGCAGCGGAACCGGGTGTTATCGCACTGGCGCTGCATGTCGATTATTGGGACTACATCGGCTGGACCGATCAGTTCGCCAGCCCGAAATTCACCGCGCGGCAAAAGGCCTATGCCAAGGCGGGTGGCAGCAACACGATCTATACCCCGCAAATGATTGTCGCCGGCGTGGACCGGATCGAGGGCAGCAATCCTGAAAAGGTTGAAGGTGCGATCCGCAATCAGCAGGCGGGGGATAGTTCGATAACGCTTTATCTGACGCGCGATGGCGGCAAAGTGACGATCAGTGCGACCTCAAATCCGCCGCTGACAGTGCCGGTTCATGTGCAGTTGGTGCGGTATCGTCCGACTGAAACCGTCTCAATCAAATATGGCGAGAATGCCGGACGGGTCATCAAGTACAACAACATCGTGACCTCGTGGAGCAGGATCGGTGAATGGTCGGGCAAAGAAGACCTGGCGATGACGAGCGATGTCGAGGGCAATGATCCGGTCGTGGTGATCTTGCAGACGGAGGGGCCGGGGATGATCCTGGCGGCGTCGGTGTTGAAGTAGCTACTTCCAGCGGCGGTGGATCCAGAACCATTGTTCAGGATGTGCCTGAACCTGCGCTGACAAGCTGTCGTTCAGGGCTTGGGTCATTTGCGTCGCATCGGTGTGCGGAATTGCGGGTTCGATCAGCAGTTCAAAGTGCAAACCGTCCGGCTGGCGGATGCCATAGACCGGAACCAGCAGACAGTTGTATTTCATGGCCATCTCGGCAGCTGACAATGCGGTCAGTGCGCGGTGGCCCAGAAAGCTGAGTGCCGCACCCCGGCCAATATGCTGGTCGATCAGCATTCCAAGAATGCCGCCATGTTTCAGATGATTGACCAGATTGGCAAGACCGCGACGACCACGCGGAAACAGCGGTGGCGAGATCGCGGCGATGGTGGCGGCCCAATGCAGGTTGAAGTAGGGATTGCGCTGCGGTTTATAAAGCGCGGCAACCGCCAGCCCGCGACCTGCCAACACGGCGCGGGCGATGTCGTGGTTGCCAAAGTGCCCGGACACAAGGATCACGCCGCGGCCGTTTTTCTGTGCAGCAAGTATCTGGCCCAGACCTTCACCCAACAGGTGAGAGTCGGCAACCATCGCCTTGAATTCATTAGGTGAATATAGTTCAGCAAGCGTGCGACCCACATTGTCGCACACGGCTTTGGTCAGGGCCGGAATACGCTGTGGCGGCAGGTCGGGCCAGATCAGCGCCAGGTTTTCGCGCACCCGTTTGCCATAACCTGCAACCGGGGCGATGACTGCGCGCATCAGCCAGCCGCCAAATGGCACGCGTTGCCGATAGGGCAAAAGCCGCAACAACCCTATCAGGCCGCTCATGGCCAGATTTTGCACATAGGCCACAGGAAGGAATAGTGGAGAAGTTGTCTTGGGCACGGGCTTTGCTGTCAGATCGACCGGGCTTCAGTGCGGGGCGACCATTTCCTGACGCCAGACATAAAGACCCGCCGCCGCGATCACAAGCGCGCCAACAATGGTAAAGCTGTCTGGATATTCGGCAAAGATCACGATGGACCAGACGCTTGCAAAGACAATGTCCAGATAGCCGAAAGGCGCTATGGCCGACGCTTCGGCCAGCGAATAGGCGCGGATGATGAACAACTGCGCCACCGCCCCGGATGCGCCAAGTGCAATGAACGCAGGCAAGTCGCCCAGGGCAATTGGTTGCCAGTAGAACGGCAAGACCACCGAACACAGGATGGTGCCAAAGATCGCAGCGTAGAACATCGCGGCCCAATGGCTTTCGCGCGATCCGACCAGCCGGGTCAGCAGGATGTTTGCAGCGTAGCTTACGGCACAGACAATGGGCAGCAGGGCGGTCGGACTGAACACACCCGCACCGGGACGGATTACAATCAACGCGCCGATCAGGGCGACGAAGACACTGATAAGGCGCGATCTCCCAAGCTTTTCACCAAGGAAAAGACCAGCGCCGACGGTGATCAGGACAGGTCCGATTTCCGCGAGTGCAGTGGCTTCTGCCAGACCCATGAAATTGAGGCTGGCAAAGAAAAAGCCGGTTGCACCCAGCTGCGTTACTGACCGCGCGACGTGCCAGGCTGGAAACCGCGTGACCATTGCCGCGCCGATGCGGCGGCGCAGATAGATCAGGACGAAAAACAGCTGGCCGATAAAGCGCGCCCAGATAACCTCAATCGTCGGATAGTTCGCGACAAGGCCCTTGGCCAGAGCATCCAGCAGGGTGAAGCTGAACACGGCAAGCACCATGAAAACGACGGCCCGGCGGGTCGAGTGGGCGGAAACTGTGGTCATGTCAGACAGGTTCGCCCCGGCGCTTGAATTCGCGGCGACGCTAGTGCGGGCAGCCCGGAACGGCAATAGGCGGTGGGCGGCGGTCAGCATACAGGATCAGTCTTCCGGCAGGACCAGCGTCACCTCGCCCAGTCCTTCCAGCTGGCGGATGGCGGCAATAACATTCGACATTGCGTCCTCGCCGTCTTTTTCCTTTATTTTCCCGCGTGTTGCCATTTCTTCGCGCAAAGATTGCGCCATCCGCTGTGACAGGTTGGTCAGGATATGTTCGGCGGAAATCGCCTGATCCGGGTTGGCCATTGCGGCAGCAAGTGCGGTGATCAGCGCCGGTTGATCAACAATGCGGACCACTTTCGGGACGTCGGTGGCCGCAAGCTTGATGCGGATATGTTCGAAGGTGAAGATGTTCTTGCGGACGATCTCGGCAAATTCGGCATCGGTTTCGAGCAGGCTTTTCATCACATCATCACGAGTGACGGCGCCCGCGACGTTCAATATCGCGCCGACCCGTTCGCCCGGCGCGGTATCAAACGCGCGGACGGGTTGCGCGTCCAGTTGCGAGGCCAGCGAGATGCCGATGCGGCGCACGGTGTCGGGTTCGACATCGCCCGTCAGCGACACGGCATAGGCCACGGCGCGGGCCTTGTCACCGGGCAGGCGGCCAAGCAGTTGGGCCGCTTTCGCGACTGGTAGTTTGGCAAGGACGACGGCGACAACTTCGATGCTTTCGTCTTGCAGCGCCGCCAACAACAGGTCGACGGGCAGCGCGTTCAGGCGTTCCCACGGATCCGCGCTGGTCGCAGTGCCGGTCATGCGGCGCAGACGGCGCGCGGCACTTGCGGACATCAGGCCATCCATCATCGACAATGCGCCCTCCAGTCCACTGGGAAAGGATAGGCCGACTTGATCCAGTTCGTTCGCAAACTCTTCTGCAACAGCGCGCAGGGTGGGGCGATCGACGCGTCGCATCTGGCCCATTTGTTGGGCGAGTGCAGTTTGCATGTCGTCGGGCAGGTCAGAGATTTTAAGCGGTGCTCCTTCGGCCAGCAGCAACCGCACGATGATGGCGGCCTTTTCGCGGGAATTGACCGGGCGTTTGAGACCGCCCGCTATGGGAAGGTGGTTTCCGGGCGGGCGGGCCAGGAGGGCGGGGGATGTGGTCATGACGCCTCCGATTCTTCTGAATACGAAGACTAGGGTCGCAGGGGGCAGTTAAGGGGTGGTGAAGATCAGCTACCGAATACCCGCGCAAAGATCGTGTCGACATGCTTGGTGTGATAGCCGAGGTCGAATTTCTCTTCGATTTCGGCAGGGGTCAAGGCGGCGGTCACCTCGGGATCGGCAAGGAGTTCGGTTTTGAAATCGGCACCCTGTTCCCAGACTTTCATCGCGTTGCGCTGCACCAGTTTGTAGGCGTCCTCACGGTTCACGCCGGCTTGGGTCAGGGCAAGCAGGACGCGCTGGCTCATCACCAGACCACGGAATTTATTCATGTTGGCCAGCATGTTGGCCGGGTAGATCACCAGTTTTTCAATGACGCCCGCCAGACGGTGAAGGGCGAAATCCAACGTGATCGTCGTATCAGGACCGATGGCGCGTTCGACCGACGAATGGCTGATATCGCGCTCGTGCCAAAGCGCCACGTTTTCCAGCGCCGGCATCACCGACATGCGGACCAGCCGAGCCAGGCCGGTCAAGTTTTCGGTCAGCACCGGGTTGCGTTTGTGCGGCATCGCAGAGGAGCCTTTTTGGCCCGGAGAGAAAAACTCCTCCGCCTCAAGCACTTCGGTGCGCTGCATGTGGCGCAGCTCAGTGGCGACGTTTTCGATGCTGGAGGCCACAACGCCCAAGGTGGCGAAGAACATCGCGTGACGGTCGCGTGGGATGACTTGCGTGCTGATCGGTTCCGGGGTCAGGCCAAGGGCGGCGCAAACATGCTCCTCGACCGAGGGGTCGATGTTGGCGAAAGTGCCGACAGCGCCGGATATGGCTCCGGTGGCGATTTCAGAACGCGCGTTCAGCAGGCGGGCGCGGTTGCGCGACATCTCGGCATAAAAGCGGGCGAAGGTCAGGCCCATCGTGGTCGGTTCGGCATGAATGCCGTGGCTTCGACCGATGCGGACCGTGTCCTTGTGTTCGAAGGCGCGGGTTTTAAGTGCAGCAAGAAGGCGATCCAGACCAACCAAAAGCAGGTCCGAAGCGCGGACAAGCTGGACGTTGAACGTGGTGTCCAGAACGTCGGAAGAGGTCATGCCCTGATGGACAAACCGCGCGGCGTCAGGGCCGATGATTTCGGCAAGATGGGTCAGGAAGGCGATGACGTCGTGCTTGGTCACCGCCTCGATCTCGTCAATACGGGCGACGTTGAATTCGGCGTCGCGGGCTTTCCAGACAGCCTCGGCATTGGCTTTGGGGATCACGCCAAGGTCGGCCAGGGCGTCGCAGGCATGGGCCTCAATCTCGAACCAGATTTTGAATTTGGTTTCGGGTGACCAGATGGCAACCATGTCGGGACGGGAATAGCGCGGGATCATTTTTGGGGCCTTTCGCAGGGGCACGTTTCCTTTAGGGCGAGACCGGCGTCGGTGCAAGGTGGGGGGATCACGGGTCTGTCATTGGACCGCCGTTTGGTGGCGGGACTAGGGTCGTCGCAATGTGGGGGCAAACATGAAACTTTGGCTATTGGCTTTGGCGGTGGCGGCGGGTCCGGCTTGGGCGGATGACAAGCTGGACGCAGCGGCGATCACCGCGACGCTGACCGGAAAGTCGGTGGTTTACGACGATGGCACCAAACAGCTGTTCAAGCCGGATGGGCAGACGATTTTTGACAACGGTCGGCAGAGCATGGGGCAATGGGCGGTGCGAGAAGACCAGTATTGCTCTGTCTGGCCGCCATCGGATGTCTGGGCCTGCTACGACGTAATGACGGGCGCGTCAGGTGCGGTCAGCTTTGTGGCGGCGGACGGTAGTGCCACGGCGGGTCATTTCGCGCCTTAGGGGGCGATCGAGCGATAGTACCCCTCCTTTGCGTTGACCATTATGCCGCAGGTTGGTTGCGTTTTCGACCGGCGCCTGTGGGCGGCACAACCGTGGAGCAATTGGACCAAGATGAACCGAAACTTTAGTCAAATGCCAATGGGTTGGATCAGCTTCCCATCAATGCGGCGTCAAACGGGTATTGCGTCAGGTTCTCGCAGCCGTCCTCGGTAATCAGCACCTGATCCTCGATCTTGATCGAGAAAT
>JBDSXE010000147.1:0-3597 GCA_039926325.1 Paracoccaceae bacterium
TCCGGTTTTTCACGGTCTACGGGCCGTGGGGGCGGCCAGATATGGCGTTGTTCAAGTTCGTCGAAGCGATCCTGAACGACCGGCCGATCGACATCTACAATCATGGCGAGATGTATCGGGATTTCACCTATGTGACTGATCTGGTGCGCGGCATTCGGCTGCTGATCGACGCCGTGCCGCCGTTACCGGGCACGGCCGAACCCGTCGAGGGTGACAGCCTTTCGGTTGCCGCGCCGTGGCGGGTGGTGAACATTGGCAATTCGGAAAAGGTCAAGCTGTTGGATTTCGTCGATGCGATCGAGGACTGCCTGGGGCGCAAGGCTCAACGAAATTATATGCCAATGCAGATGGGCGATGTTCACGCGACTTGGGCGGATGCGTCGCTGTTGCGGCGGCTGACGGGATACGCGCCGCAGACGGATGTGAAGGACGGCATTGCGGCGTTTGTCGGCTGGTATCGGCAGTATTACGAGAAGTGATCCGTTCTTCCTGAACCGTCCGCCGCGCCGACTATGTCCCCCTAGCCGCAGGTGCGATGCGTGCATCGTTTTCAGGTGTCGTCGCGGAGGCGGAATCGCTGGATCTTGCCAGTTTGGGTTTTTGGCAAAGCCGCGATGAACACGACATGGCGAGGGTATTTGTAGGGTGCGATCACGGATTTCACGTGGTCCTGCAACCGCTTGACCATTAGCGCATCCCCTTCTAGCCCTGCCGCCAGCACGACATGGGCGGCGACGATCTGGCCGCGATCCTGATCCGCTATGCCAATCACGGCGCACTCCAGAACATCCGGGTGCGACAGCAAAGCCGCCTCTACCTCTGGCCCCGCGATGTTGTATCCGGCAGAGATGATCATGTCGTCGGAGCGGGCGGCAAAGTGAAAGCGGCCCTCGTCGTCCTGCCAAAAGCTGTCACCGGTCAGGTTCCAGCCCTCACGGACGTATTTCCGTTGCCGGTCATCGGCCATGTAGCGGCAGCCGGTTGGGCCACGCACAGCCAGCCGACCAACCTCGCCCCGCGGCATGTCGGCCATGTTTTCATCAACGATCCGCGCCTCATAGCCAGTCACCGGACGCCCCGTGCAGCCGGGACGATGGTCGGTAAAGCGGTTCGTCAGGAAGATATGCAGCATTTCGGTGGCACCGATACCGTCCAGCATCGGCTTGCCGGTTTTGGCGATCCATTCGTCATACACAGGCGCGGGCAGGGTTTCGCCCGCTGAAACGGCGGCGCGCAGGCTGGACAGATCGGCACCCTCGGCCATCGCCTTCAGCATCACGCGGTATGCTGTGGGCGCAGTAAAGCAGATCGTGGCGCGGTAGGTCTGGATGATGTCGATCATGTTCGGCGGCGTGGCCTGTTCCAGTAACGCCGCAGCGGCACCGAACCGCAGCGGGAAAATCGCAAGACCCCCAAGGCCAAAGGTAAACGCAAGCGGCGGCGAGCCAACAAAGATGTCCTCCGGTGTGACTTGCAGGACTTCGCGGGCGTAGCCGTCGGCGACGATCAGCAGGTCGCGGTGAAAGTGCATGGTGGCTTTGGGTTCGCCAGTCGTGCCAGAGGTAAAGCCAAGCAGCGCCACGTCATCGCGGCCAGTAGGCGGCGCGGTGAATTTCACCGGTTTGGACAGGGCGATCCGGTCCAGTTCGGCATCGTGATTGGCGGTGCCGTCAAATCCGATGATGGTTTTCAGATGGGCAGAGGTTTTGCCGCAGGTGACCAACTCTTCCATCAGACGGGTGTCGCACAAGGCCAGGCCGACCTCTGCCTTGTTCACGATTTGGGTCAGCTCGCCCGACCGCAGCATTGGCATGGTGTTGACGACGACTGCACCCGCCTTGGTCGCGGCAAGCCAGCAGGCGACCATCGCCGGGTTGTTGGCGGACCGGATCAGGATGCGGTTGCCGGGCTTGACGCCGTAGTTTTCGACCAGCGCATGTGCGATGCGGTTCGACCAGTCGGTCAGTTCCTTGTAGGTGCGCTGGCGCCCATTGCCGATCAGCGCAATGTTGTCGCCAAAGCCGCGTTCGACCATACGGTCAGTCAACTCAACGGCGGCATTCAACCAGTCGGGGTAGTCGAACCCGGCCAGTTTGAACTCCGGTTGTTGATCCGCAGGCGGCAGTCGGTCACGGGTGAAGGTGTCGGTATGGCCACTCGGTCCCAGAATGTTTTGGCCCAGCATTCAAAACTCCATCGGAATAACGGCAGTCGCCTCGATTTCAACTTTGGCACGGTCCTCGACAAGGGCCACCACCTGCACCAGCGCCATCGCGGGATAGTGGCGACCGATCGTGTCGCGGTAAGCGGCACCTATCGCCTTGAGGCTGTTCAGGTATTCCGCCTTATCAGTGACATACCACGTCAGCCGAACCAGATGTTCGGGTCTGGCCCCGGCACAGGCGAGTACGTCAACAATGTTTTGCAAGGCTTGCCCGACCTGACCTGCAAAGTCGTCGGTCTCGATGATCTGGTGGGCATTCCAGCCGATCAGGACGCCGGTGAACACCATGCGCCCTGTTGCCGCGATGCCGTTGGCATAGCCCTTGGCGGGTTTCCAACTGGAAGGATGCAGGATGTCATGGGTCATTGCGGTGTCTCCAGGAACGCGGCTAGCCGGGCGCGCATGTCGTCGGGCCACGGCATGGGGCGTCCCTCGGGGTTGATCCACACCAGCGTCAGAATGCAGGTCAGGCGGTTGGTTTCAGCATGGGCTGTGATGTCGAAAGTGATGGACGACGTGCCAAGACGGGTGATCTGCAGCCGGAAGTCGAGGGTTTCACCAAGGCGCGAGGGCGCGTGAAAAGTTGTCTCGACCCGTGCGGTGGGGACACCCTGACGCGTGGCCATCATGCTGGCAAAGGGGCGGTGGGCGACGTCCTTGAAGAAGTTCTCGCAGACAGAATTGATCATCTCGAAATAGCGCGGGTAAAACACGATTCCCGCCGGGTCGCAGTGGTTGAATTCGATCGGGATGGGGCGGTGGTAGATCATAGAATGCTCCGGGCGATGACAAGGCGCTGCACGTCGGATGCGCCTTCGTAGATGCGTAAAGCACGGATTTCGCGGTATAAATGCTCGACAGTGGACCCGGTGCGAACACCGTCGCCGCCGTGCAGTTGTACCGCCATGTCGATGACGCGTTGGGCGGCCTCGGTCGCGTATAATTTCGCCATCGCGGCCTCACGGCTGACCCGCGCGGCACCCTGATCCTTGGTCCAGGCCGCGCGGTAAACCAGTAGGGCGGCGGCGTCGATCTCCAGCGCCATGTCGGCGATGTGACCCTGCACCATCTGCAAATCGGCTAGAGGGGCGTCTTGGATGCGCCGGTTCTTGACCCGTGTCAGCGTCTTATCCAACGCCCGCCGCGCAAAGCCCAGGGCGGCTGCACCCACGGTGGAACGGAACACGTCCAGCACCGACATGGCGATCTTGAAGCCATCGCCAGCCTTGCCGATCAAGGCGCTGGCGCGCAGTTCCACCCCGGTCAACCGCAGATGCGCCAGCGGATGCGGTGCCATAACCTCGATCCGCTCCACCACCGCCAGCCCCGCCGCATCGGCAGGCAACACAAACGCCGAGAGGCCCTTCGCCCCT
>JBDSXE010000148.1:0-2990 GCA_039926325.1 Paracoccaceae bacterium
ACGCCCAGACCTACCGCGTTGAAATAACTGGCGTCCCACCGGTGTTCATGGGCGAGGTAGGTCCATTTGCAAGTCAGCGTACAAGTGGAACGCGCCATGCTGCCCGTCGCCCGCCATGTCAGGAAATCGGCAAGGTCAAAGAACTGCCACGCCGCGTTGAACACGTCTGGCTTATTCTCGCGCAGCCACAGCAGCTTTGGCGTCTCCATCTCTGGTGAGATCACGCCGCCGACATAGCGCAGCACATCATGCCCCGTCGCGTTGATCCGTTCGGCCTGGCCAACCGCGCGGTGATCCATCCAGACGATGATGTTGCGCTGCGGGTCGTTAGACGAACCGACGGGCAGCGGGCTGCCCCCTGCTCCAAGCACGACCAGCGAACATGTCGCATCCACGCCGATCCCGGACACCTTGGCCGGGTCAATACCAGATGCCTTGACCGCGCCGCGAACGGCCTGACAGACGGCCGCCCAGACCTGATCGCTTGATTGCTCTACTACCGAACCGGCATCTCGCCACATCGTCACCTCGGCCTTGGCGGACCCCAGCATCTGGCCCGAAGCGTCGAATACTCCAGCCCGCGCGCTGCCAGTGCCTACATCAATGCCGATCAGATACATCTACAAATCCGTGCTGTTGGGCAGGATCACCAGATCCCGGATTGTAACGTTACGCGGACGGGTCAGCATGAACAACACCGCATGGGCCACCTCGATCGGCTGCATCAGGCTGCCATTCGCCAGCGCCTCGTCCATCTTGGCCTTTGGCCAGTCGTCCAGAAGTGCAGTAACAACCGGACCGGGCGCGACTGCGCCGACACGGATGCCATGCTTGGATACCTGCCGCCGGACGGTATGCACAAATGCCTGCACCGCGAATTTCGACGCGGTATAGATCGGCTCCCACACCACCGGCACCAGACCGGCGATGGAACTGGTCATGATGATGTCGCCGGTCTGGCGTTCCACCATGTGCGGCAAGACGGCCTGCACCGACCGGAAGGCGGAGTTGATGTTCAGGTTCAGCATCCGGTCCCATGCGTCTGGGTCGCCCGTCACCACGTCGCCCCCGATGTAAGTCCCGGCGTTGGCGTGGAAGATGTCCAAATGTCCCGCCTTGGCCAGTATTGCGGGCATCATTGCTGCGACGGAGGCCGGGCTCATCAGGTCCACGACCAGCGGGATGGCTTTGGGCCCGAGATCGGCGCACAGGCTTTTCAGCTTATCCTCGGCACGGTCCACCAGAAACACCGTGGCACCAGCGTTCAGCATCGTCTTGGCGCACTCCAGCCCTATGCCAGAAGCCGCACCTGTGATGGCGGCAACTTTGCCGTTCAGTTCATTCGCCATTTTAGTCTCCTATGCGGCGCTTTACGCGCGGCCGTGCGACACGCGGCTTTGCCGAGCGAGGCTGTCAACAATGACGGCAACCGCAAGGACGCCGCCGGTGATCATGTAGCGCAGGCTGGATGACAGGTTCAGCAGGGTCAGACCGTTGGCGATGGACTGGATCACGATGATCCCGAGCAGTGCCGAAAACGCGCTGCCGCGTCCGCCGAACAGGCTGGTGCCGCCGATGACCGCCGCCGCGATGGCGTTCAGGTTGACGTCGCCGGTTCCGGCCTGTTGGCTGGCAGAGGCCAAGCGGGCAGACGACAAAACCCCACCCAGTGCCGCGAAGGTTGAACACAGCATGAAGGCGCTGATGTAGATGCCGCGCACATTGATACCAGCGCGACGTGCAGCCTCTGCATTGCCGCCGACAGCCTTCATCGAGCGGCCCCATTTGGTGCGGGTCAGGGCATAGTTCATCACCAGCACCAGCGCCACGAACAGCGCGAACATCCACGGCACACCCCGGCCAAGGTTCAGGTAGAAGATCACCGCCAAAAGGCCAATGGTCGTCAGCACCGCCTTCAGGATCAATCCTCCCGACGATCCCGCCGACAGGTTTGCGGCGCGGCGTTGCGCGTTGGTCTGCATTCCAACGATCAGCATTGCCAGACCGGGCAGCAGGCACAGCAGATAGGACAGCCACGCGGGCATGATCAGCAGCTGGCCAAAGTTAACCATGCCGGAACTGTAAGGCAGGTTGATCGAACCGGTAGACCCCAGAAGGTACAGTTGCAGGCCAAGCAGGGCCAGCAGACCGGACAGCGTGGATACGAAACTTGGCATCCCCAACCGATTTCGCAGCGTGGCGTAGATGGTGCCAATGGCAGCGCCGACGATCAGCGCGGCGATAATTGCTAGTGGCAGCGGAACGCCCGCGTTGACCCACAGGACGCCGATTATGGTAGAGCCGACGCCGCTCATCGAGCCGACGCTCAGGTCAATTTCGCCCAACATCAGCACGCAGACAATCCCCAGCGAGATGACACCGGTGGTCGAGCAATCGAACAGCAGGTTCACCAGATTGTTTGGCGACAGAAAGATCGGGTTCAGCGCGGTAAACACACTGCAGATGATCACCAGGCCGACGATCACCGGCAGCGACCCGAGATCGCCCGATTTCACCCGGTCAACAAACTGCAAGACGGCCCCGCCAAACCCGCTGGCGTGGGCCACACGGGTGTCGGCGCGGTCGAGCATCGGTTTTTTCGCGTCGGTCATGCTTGCTCCTCCGCCATCCGGCTTTCGCGGCGCGAGACGGCATTGTCGGTGGCCCCGGTTATGGCACCCACGAGTTCCTGATTGGTGGCTTCAGGCGTGAAAACACCGTTGTTCCGTCCCAGCCGCAGCACCACGATCCGGTCGGCCACGGCGCGCACGTCGGCCATGTTGTGGCTTATCATGATGACGCCCAGCCCTTTGTCACGGACCCGCTCGACAAGGTTCAGCACCTCTGCCGTCTGCGCCACGCCAAGGGCGGCGGTGGGCTCATCCAGCATGATGATCTTGGGGTCGAGCAGAAGAGAGCGCGCAATCGCCACGGTCTGCCGCTGCCCACCCGAAAGCGAGGCCACCACATCGCGTACCGAAGGAATGTGG
>JBDSXE010000149.1:0-2612 GCA_039926325.1 Paracoccaceae bacterium
ATGGTTCAGAAAGATTACGACGGCGCCGAGGGTTTCTTGCGTAAACTGGCGGGCGATCTGACCGGCCCGGTCGAGGCGCATCTGACACTAGTGCAGTTCCTGAAAGTGGCGCGCGGTACAGACGCGGCCCGCGCCGAACTGGACGGGCTGATCGCGGCCAACGGCAGCAACGCCAACGCGCAGTTGTACGGTGCCATGCGCGCCACCTTCGACTTTGATGCCGGCAAAACCACCGTGGCTATTACCGCGATACAAGACATCGTCAAGGCGGCCGAACCCTCTGATCAGACCAGGCGCATCAAAAGTATGCTGGCGCGGATGCAGGATGCCACCGGTAACCGCGTCGGCGCCCGAGCGCTGGTCGAAGAAATCTTGGCAGAAGACCCAAACAACGTCGACGCGTTGAAATTGCGCGGCGGCTGGTTTACCGCCGATGACAAACCCGGCGATGCCATCGTCGATCTGCGTGCCGCACTTGATCAAAGCCCGCGCGATCCTGAGATCCTGACGCTGATGGCGGATGCTTATGAACGCGACGGCAGTCTGGATTTGGCGGGCGAACAACTGGCCCGCGCAGTCGAGGTTTCGGGTGCCGCTGCCGACGAATCCCTGCGCTATGCCAAGTTCTTGCTGCGGCAAGGCAGTCCGCACGTCGCCGAAACGGTGCTGGCCAACGCGCGTCAGGTCAGCCCGGCCAACCCAGCCATTTTGTCGGCGTTGGCGCAATTCTACATCGGGCAAAGCGAATGGCCACAGGCGCAGGAAGCGACCGATGTCCTGCAAAATCTGGACCTGCCCGATAATGCAAAGGCCGGGGTGCAGGCATTGAAAGCCGCGATTATGGCCGGTCAGAACCGCGTCGATGACAGCGTGGCTCTGTTGCAGAATGAGGTTGATACCAGCGATCAGGCCACCGCCGCCGTGGCGATGATCGTGCGGACCAAGATCAAAGAGGGCAAGCTGGACGAAGCTCGGACCTATCTGGATGGCGCACTGGCCAAGACACCCGATGACAAGGGTCTGCGCCTGCTAAGCGCCAGTCTGGATGCCCAGATGGGCAAGACCGATGCCGCAGAGACGACCTACCGTGCCATGATTGCCGCGGATCCGACCTCGGATATTCCGGTACGGCAACTATATACTCAGCTTATAGCACTGGGCAAAGTCGGCCCTGCGACGGCGGTTCTGGATGCCGGTCTGACCGCGCTGCCAAAATCGCCCGACCTGCGCTGGATTAAAGCAGGCGAACTGGAACGCGACGGCAAGATCGATGATGCCATCGCTGTTTACGAAGGGCTGTACGCCGAAGACAGCAGTAACACCGTCGTCGCAAACAACCTTGCCAGTCTGATCACTGCCCATCACGACGATGACGCAAGCCTTGCGCGGGCAGAGGCGATTGCCCGCCGCTTGCGCGAACTGGACGTTCCGGCGTTTCAGGACACCTATGGCTGGATCGCTTTCCGCCGTGGCAATCTGGACGAGGCGCTGTCGCATCTGGAACCCGCCGCCAAAGGCTTGCCAAATGACGTCCTGACCCAGTTCCACCTTGGGATGCTTTACGACAAGATGGGCCGCAGCGCCGATGCTGTCCGCCAGTTCGAACTGGTGCAAACACTGACCGCCAAGGGCGACCCCTCGGGCATTCAGCAGCAGCTGGAAATCACAAAGCAGGCGCTCGACCGTCTGAAAGCCACGGCGCCTGCGCCATGACTAGCCAAAGTAGCCCGAAACTGTTGCTTTGCAGGCACGCCGCCCGACCTGCGGACATCTATGAAGGGGATGCGGGCCTTTCCGCTTTGCCCTCGCTCCAAATGCCTTTTATCCTTGCACGTATGACGCAACGATCCCTGGTGCTGCCGAGGATCAATAGGAGATTGCGGAAAATGAAAGTCCTGCTTGCCCTCGCGACCGGTATGCTTTTGAGCGTGGGCCTGATAACCCCGGCTTTGGCCCAAGGTTATGCGGTAAAACCTGGTGATACGCTGACGATCGAGGTGCTGGAGGATGCCAGCCTGAACCGCTCTGTGCTGGTGGCGCCCGATGGACGTATCTCGGTGCCGATGGCGGGTACGCTGATGGTCAACGGCCAAACGGTCGACGCCATCGGGGCCTCCATCGCCACGCAGATCGCTTCGAACTTCGCCACGTTGCCACATGTCTTTGTATCGCTGCAACAACTGGCCCCGCGCGTTGCAGGTACCGGCGTTAGCACTGCAGCCGCCATGAACATCTATGTCGTGGGCGAAGCCAACAAGCCCGGCAAACTCGCCGTTGCCCGGCGCACGACGGTGCTGCAACTGTTCGCTGAAATGGGCGGTTTCAGCAAATTCGCCGCCACCAAGCGTATCCAACTGCGCCGCACTGACGCAAGAACCGGGGTCCAAAACACCTACAAGCTGAACTACGACGCGATCGAGGATGGCAGCAGCACCGCGGGCAACACCACGCTGCAAAGCGGCGACGTCATCATCGTTCCGCAGCGCAAACTGTTCGAGTGAAACAGGCTGTGATCTTGACAGGCACGATGCCATCAGCGGCTTTGGTCGGCATTCTTGCGGTCGGCCTAGGTTTTTGTATGCCCGCCGCAGCTGAAGGTGTCGAGCTGACCT
>JBDSXE010000150.1:0-4136 GCA_039926325.1 Paracoccaceae bacterium
TCACATTCTGTTCGATCGTAACGTTGCGGTAATACATCGCTTGTCCAGCCAGACCTTGATCGACCATCTCGTTTCGCATGAAGATCGACTGGGTCCAGGTGCCGTTGCCGCTGTCCAGAAGGTTGCCGCGGATCACGATATCGGTTGAGGGCTGAGTGGTGCCGGAGGTCCAGAACTGGATCATGTCGGGGTGGTCGCCGGAATCTGGCGAAGTCAGAAAATCATGGATGTGGTTGGCTTCGATCGTGATGCCCTGCACCTGGATGAAGTCCATACCGTCAGACCTTATCGCGTGCACGTCATTGCCCGCGATTGTGGCGTTCGTGGTTTCGGAGACTGTCAGGCCCCGGTAGAAGTTTGAAATCTCGTTGCCTTGGATCACCAGATTTTGGGTGCCCGTGACCGTAAGTCCGAGGCCCGTCGCAAAACCATCAGCCGCTGTAGCCGTTCCCTTGGCGACATCGCCGTCAAAGGTGGAGTTTTTGATCGTGATATGGTCGCCACCATTAATGCTGAACGGTGCGGTGTAAACCGGATCACCCGTCTTGAACGTGTAATCACAAACCACTCCGTCCAATGTCAGATTGGACACGCCATTCAAAGCAAAGCCACTGAATGTGGCGGGGTGAAGCGGGTCGGCTGAGGTGATGGTTACATTCGTCGGAAAAGTTCCATTATGACCGGTCGATGTCCCCAGCGACAGATTGCCGTAATTCCCACTTGCCAGCTGGATTGTCTCGCCGCCCGTGGCATGGGCCAGCGCATCATAAAGCCCGCTCAGTGTGGATACCGTGATCACCGCAGCCATAACATTTACATCCTTTTTCCCAAAGCGGGGCGGCAGTCCCCAGCGACGCCCCGCAACTTAGAAAAAGATGACAGCCGTTTGTGGCGCTGAGGGGTCAGGATTCCAGCATGGGTGTGGTGACGATATGGCGATGCCCGTAAAGTTGGCCAACTTAGCCGAAAACCGCCGAGGAATTGTGCCGTATGGGCGGAAATTGGTGCAATGAACGCAAAGCGCGAATCAGGGCCCTATTCCAATTGCCATTGGCACCCCGGGGATCAGAGCATTGCCATTTACGGTGCCTCGGCACTTGTGTCGACGGATCCCGCGTCCCTGCCCGCACCAAGGCGCACGTTCAGTTCAATGAAACTGCGGCCACGCTGGAACAGCGTGTCGGCCTGGGCTTGTTGCGCGGCCGCCAGTTCCTGTTCGGCATTGATCATGTCGCTGAGCGTCGCATCGCCTTGGCTGACCACTTTGCGGGTCAGATCCAGCGTTTCGCGGAAAAGGCGGGCGGCCTTGTCAGCCGACCCTTGGGCAGCAGAGGCCGCCTGATAATCCAGCATGGCGTTCTGCACCTCCAACATGGCGGTCAGCACTGTCGCTTTCCAGTTCGCCAACGCCTCGGCGACGACGCCTTCGGCTTGCGTGACGCCGGCCCTCGCCCGTCTCATCGGCAGCTCGGGCAGTTGCAGGCGGGGTCCGAAATTATAGCTGATAACCCTGCTGCCGCCTTCGCTGGCATTAAGCGCCAGCGATCCCGACAGAGACAGTTGCGGGTAAAGTGCCGCTTTCGCCTCTGTCACCCCAGCAAGAGCGATGTAGTAGCGCCGTTCGGCGATCTGGATATCGGGGCGGTTACGTAATAGGTCAGCGGGAATGCCGACGTTCGGTGCCATCATCGGCCGAGGCGGGACCGCGCGCTGATCAAGGCTGGTTGCCAACGCGCCGGGGGCCACACCGGTCAGCACAGCGATTTCATTCTTTTTCGCAGCAACCGCTGCACGCAAGCCCGGCATCTGGCCCTCAATTTCTGCGACGCGAGCCTCTGACCGGGTGATGTCCAGCCGCGTGGCGTCTTGCGCATCCATGAGGGTGCGGGTCATGGCCAGCGTTTGCCGCCTGCTACGCATCTCCTGATCGCGCAGGGCCAAGATAGTCTGGCGGTAGCGCAGTTCGACGTAGGCATTGCCGAGGTTGTACAGCAGCAACAGGCGCGCGGCGGAAAACTCAGTCTCTGCGATCTCTGCTTCGGCATGGGCTGCTACTTTGGCAGCGCGGTTGGCGCCATAAAGGTCGAAGAGCCAGCTTGGCCCCAGCTCGAGCGTACCGGTACCTGTGGCAGCGGCATCAAATTGCCCGCTGGCCGCCAAAACGAGCGAGGGCGAAAGGGTTGCTAGACCGGGCGTGGCGCGGGCGGCGGCCCTCGCTTGCACGACGCGGGCGCGAGCAGCGGCAAGTGTCGGGTTGCCGGCGAGCGCCGCCGTCACCAGCTGGTTCAGCACCGGGTCGTTCAGGCGCTGCCACCAGGCGTCGTTGGTCAGAAGGACCGGCACGCCGTGAGATACGCCATGATAAACGGTGGGAAAGGCGAAGTTCGGTGGGGTATAGGTGGCCGGTGGCGCGCAGGCGACCAGACCAAACAGCAAGAAAGCGGGCACCATAGCGCGCCTGCCCCCATGTGGGAGAACATACCAGCCCCGTTTCATCTGCCTCTGCCTCGCCTCGTCTACCCCTGCCATTTTCAGCTTGGGGCCGCAGTCCGGCCTTCGGAGATACCGGGGCCGTCAGCGCATTTCTTCAGGGCAGACTGGCAGAGCGCGGACAATGCGGCAAGCTTGCAGACGAAAAGCTGCATTTTTCCCACAATTTGTGCCTTGCGTGCCCCACTGGGCCGGGGCTCATGTCTTGTGGAACCGTTCAGTCCTCACGGAAAGCCATTGCCATCTGGCTGGTCAGCGGGTGCAGAAGGTAGGTCAAGACAGAGCGGTCACCGGTTGCAAGATACGCGGTGATCGGCATGCCGGGCACCAGTTGTTGGTCGCCGATCCGGGCCAGTTCGGTCGCAGGCAGGGACAGTTCCACACGGTAGAAGCTGCGGCCAGACCGCTGGTCAACCACGGCGTCAGGCGAGACGCTGGCGACGCTGGCCTTTAAGCGGGGCGTGGTGCGCGGATCAAACGACGACAGCACCAGATCGGCCACTTGCCCCAGATGAACTTGATCAATGCCGCGCGGATCGACCTGAACCTCAAAGCTTAGACCCTGACCCAGCGGAATAACCTCCAGCACGGTGGCGCCGGGGGAAACAACGCCGCCAAGAGTGGCGACTTTCATTTCGTGCACTATGCCGTCCATCGGGGCGCGGATCTCCATATGGGATAGCTGATCGGCCCGTGTGACAATTTCCAGTGTCAGTTCTTGCACCTTGGCGGTGGCATCGCCCAGATCGGTCACGACCTGTTCTTGGAAAGCGCGCTCGCCTTGCAGGGTTTCCAGTGTACTATCGCGGCGGGCAGTGATGATTTTGGCTTGTTCGGCCTGCAACGCCGCCATTTCGCCCAGAAGGCCGGCATGGGTACGTTGCAGTTCGCTAAGTTGGCTTTGCCGGGTCAGACCCTGATCCAGAAGCTTCTGTTGGGTGGCAACCTCTGCTTGGGTCAGGTCGATTTCGTCGCGCTTGGCGGCGATCTGTCCGGCAAGCCCGGTCGCCTGCGTGTCGTATTGCGTCAGGGTTTCCGCCAGACGGTCGCGCTGACCTTGCAGTACGGCGGCGCGGGCGGCGAAGATCTTGGCCTGGCCTTCAGCTGCAGCGGTAAGATCGGGAGCGGTGAAGGGCAGGGCAGGCGGGGTAAAATCGGGCTGTGTCAGACCCTGTTGTTCGGCGCGCAGACGGGCTTGCAGGGCCAGCGCATCGGCGAGCTTCGATTTGGCAATCCCAAGGTTGGCCGCGGTCAGCGTCGGGTCAAATGCAACCATGATCTGACCAGCGCGGACATGATCACCGTTTTGCACCATGATGGCCTTTACGGTGCCGCCCTCCAGGCTTTGGACCTGTTGCGCCTGCGCTTTTACCATGACCTGCCCTTGGGCGATCACGGCACCGGCGATCATAGTCAGAACTGTCCAAGTGCCCAAAATGCCGACCAGCACTGCGATGGCTATCAGGCCAGCGCGGACCGGGCCTTTCAGGGAGTGATTGGGGACGGGCCCTGCGGTGATGAGTGGCCGCGAGGTGAAGGGTGTGGCGGTGAAGGGAATCGCAGTCATGACAGCCTCTGCTCTTCAACGGCAGCGCCACCGACGCCGAATAGTCTGGCGCGCCGCATCAGGCCGGGGGCGGCCCCTG
>JBDSXE010000151.1:0-2620 GCA_039926325.1 Paracoccaceae bacterium
GTTACCGACCTTTCACTACCCGCATCGCTGCAGCTGGCCACCAGGGACAGCAGCAGGATCGGTACCGCAAGCAGGCGGAGATTCACGTGCGGGAGCACCTGGAACTCGCCGATCCCGCTCCCCGCGCGGGATCGGCGGTTGGGATCACCAATCGACGCCGACGGAAAGCTTCAGCGTGCGGGTCGGGAATTGAGTCGCGGTCGGCTGTCCGAAGTGCGGGTTCAGCGCCTCGTTGGGTGCGCCACGCCAATCATCGTAGCCGGAGTAGTTAGCCCAGTTGAAGACGTTCAACACGTCGGCCCGGAAACGCAGCTTCACGTCGCCAAACACCTCCCACTCCTTGGACGCGGCGAGGTCCAGCTGCTTGAAGTCGTTGTCTGGGACGTAGGAATCTGCATGGCACTGGCTCCAGGACGCCTCGTTGCAGTCCTGGATGTAACGCGGCAGCGCGGACGCGAAGGTCGCCTTGGCCGAGTAGGTAACTCCCCATGGACCGTCGACGATGCCCGTCGCCACCACGCGGCTCCTGGAAACCAGGGCCGGGAACGAGCCGTAGTCATTGATGCTGGCCCGGTTCAGCGCGAACGGGAATCCGTTGATGTTGCTGTTCTGGTCGGCATCCGTGTACGTGTAGGCAATTGTCACGCCCCAGTGCGATTCTTCAGTGAATGGCTTGTCCAGGCGGACCAACAGCGAGTTCGCGTGGGTCTTCTGCCCGTTGGTGCCCAGGATCATGTTGCCGAACGGCGCGAACCCCCGGCCAAACGGCGAGGGATCGCTGTCGCCCGGATTCGGGAAGAAGCTGCCGTTCGGAAGCCGGTTCCCAAGCAGGAAGACGAAACCGTCGTGGCTGACCACACGCGACAGCGTAACCTCGCTGGTCCAGTCGCGGCCGGCCAGGTTGAAGATGTTGCGCATTCCGAAGCTGAACTGGTCGGAATACGGTACTTGCAGGTTGTTGTCTGTCAGGAAGACTTCGCGACCGGCTCCCGAGCCCGCGACGGCGGACGCGCGCAGGACTTCCGGATCCTGGTAGGCCGGGTTGTACGCCACGCAATTGTCGACGCCCACGACGCAGGGGTGGCCCGGCGTGTTGAAGTTGTAGGCAAAGTTGCCCCAACTGCCCTTTGACACTTCCAGTTGCAGGTAGTCGAACAGGTTGCGGTCGTAGGAGCGGCCGATGCCGCCGAAGAGCACATGCCGCTGGTCGCCCAATGTGTCGTAGGAGAAGCCGATGCGTGGCGCCCAGTTGTTCTTGTCCGAACTGCGGTTGTTGCCGGTGCTGATGTAGTCCGCGATCACCACGCCCGAGCCGGACTGGTTGGCACTGGAGTTCTGGAGCGCCGTGACCACGTTCGCGGGAGTCACGTAATCCTCGAAGCTCGGCGTGCTCTCCACGTCCCAGCGGATGCCCAGGTTGAGCATCAGCCGCTCGCTGGCCTGCCAATCGTCCTGGATGTAGATGCCGAACTGCTTGTTCTTGGAGGTGACGGTGCCGTCGCCGAGCGTACTGACCGGGGCGCCGAACTCCACATGGATCGGGACCGTCAGGCTCTCGTGGATGTCGTAGAAGAATTGCGGGTTGAACTTGTTCTGCTCCAAAGTATCGACTGTCACCGATTTGAACTTCAGGCCCAACTTGATGGTGTGGTCGTCCCAGCCGCGGAAGGTCAGGTCGTCCTGGAATGCCTCGCCCTTCTGTCCCTTGTCCTGGTAGTTCTCGCCGCCGCCGCGGTGGGCGATGGTTTCGTACCAGTTTCCGTCGCTGATGACATAGCCGTTGCTGAACTCGTGCGGTCGAGGACTCCAGAAGGCCTTCTCGTAGGTCAGGTGGGCGTCGTTGAGCCAGTCGCCAAAGGTGTATTGGTAGCGCAGGTCGACGCGAGTCTCGTCATTGGTGTTGTCGGTGCTGTGAGATGGCAGGTCCTGGCCACCGACCTGGACGAGTTCGGTCTCCTGGCGGTATTTGGCGGTCAGTTCGAAGTAGTGGTCCTCTCCGAAAAGCCAGTCAACCTTGCCAAACCACAGGTCTTCCTTGAATGGGCGGGTGTAAACACCGGACCCGTAGTCGGTCTGGAACTCCGGAGGCAGCTGGTTGATCGTGTAGTTGTGGCCGAGGTTGAAGGTGACCGGGGATTTGATTTCCTTCGCCTCATAGGCAAGGAAGAAGTGCGCGCGATCGGCGATGATCGGGCCGCCGAACGAAACGCCGTACTGTTTGTCTTCCGAAATCGCCTTGTAGTTGTCGCGCTGCTCGAAGAAGCTGCGCGAGCGCAAGTCGGTGTCGGTGAAATCGTAAAATGCGTTGCCAGTAAACTTGTTGCTGCCCGAGCGGGTCACCGCGACGATCGCTGCGCTGCTCAACTGGTCGTATTCGGCCTTGTAGTTCTGGGTGATGACCTTGTATTCGCCGATCGCCGACTGCGGGAAGGGATTGCCGCGGCTGGTGTCCTGGCCGGTGATGCCGCCCGGCAGGACGTAGTTCTTCTGGCCGACGCCGTCGATGAAGACATTGATCGCCGAGCCCGTCTGCGCACCCGAGCGCAGCCGGGTATTGCCCCCGTCGTCGGTGCTGAACGTCATGCCGGGCACGGTGTCAGCGAAGGCCAGGAAGTTGCGC
>JBDSXE010000152.1:0-5814 GCA_039926325.1 Paracoccaceae bacterium
CGACTGGCGACGTCCGTGGCGCTTCGGGCACTCCGTTTGATTTCCGCACGCCCAAACCGATCGGTCAGGATTTCGCCCGATTGGGTGACGGCACGCGCGGTTATGACCATAACTGGTGCCTCAGTTACGCCAGCACGCCGCTGCGCCCCTGCGCCATTGCCACCGACCCCGTCTCTGGTCGGCGCATGACGCTGGCCACCACCGAACCCGGCGTTCAATTCTATACCGGCGGTTATGTCGATGACACGATGATCGGCAAGGGCGGCAAACCGCTGTGCCGCTATGCCGGCTTCACACTGGAAACTCAGAAATATCCCGGCAGCCCGAACTGGCCGCAGTTCCCCTCCAGCCGGCTGAATCCGGGCCAGACCTACCATCACACGATGGAGTTTACCTTCGACACGGTTCCGGCCTGACTTTACACCGCTGGTGCGGTGCGAACCTTGCTGCCCAAAGCCGTCGCCGTCACAAGGCTGAGTATCACCAGCGGCAGTCCAATCCCGAAGGACGCGCGGATGCCGAAATGCTGTGCGACAAACCCCAGCAAAGGCGGCCCAAGCAGGAATACCATGAACGAAAACTGCGCCAACGCCGCGATGTTCAAGGCTGCGGATCGGTCCTGGCGCTGCGCCGCTGCCGACATCGCCAGCGGAAATACCGCGCTGGTCCCGAACCCCATCGCCGCAAATCCAATCAGCGACAGCGTGGCCCAAGGTGAGAATGTCACGATCATGCTGCCAACAAGCAGCACGACAAACAACAACCGCGCCACCACCGCAGGCGAATGGCGGTCCACGAAACCATCCGCGAAAAACCGCGCGCCACCCTGCGCCACAGCAAAACACGCCACGGCAATGCCCGACAGAAACGGCCCGGCCGCGAAACTGTCGCGCATGTAGATCGCTGACCAGTCCATACTCGCACCTTCCAGCAACATCGCCGAAATCGTCACGACCACCAGGATCAAAATCGCGGGCGTCGGCGTCGCGAATTTGGGTGCCGCTTCGGCGCTCAGACCCGATCGCGGCGGCGAAGGCTGATAATCATGCAAAGTTGCGATCATCACCACCACGACGATCGGCACCACGATCGCCAGATGCAGTTGCGGGCTGACCCCCATCTTGGCGATCCAGGCCCCGAACAGTCCGGCCGAAAAGAAGCCGACGCTCCAGAACGCATGGCTGCGGTTCATGATACGAAAGCCGATCAGATGTTCGGTGCGATCTGCCTCGGTGTTCAGAATAATCTCGATGCAGCCGATCATGACGCCCACCGGGATCAGCGCAAAGAACAGGACCATCGGGCTTGGTGCGTGAACCGCCAATGCGAAAAGCAGCGACATCATTGGCAGGGCGATCAGCAGAACCCGTCGAAATCCGAACCGTTCCAGCAACGGCGTGGCAAAGGTCAGTGCGATAAGCGTGCCGACGGGCGTGCCGATCAGCCCCAGCCCCAACGCGCCAGTGGTCACGCCCATATCCTGCTGCACAGCAGCAAGACGCGGAAAAATATTGCCCATGCCAAAGGAATACACCGCAAAGCCGGCGAACACGCGACGGGCAGGCGACAAAGGAAATCCAAGGGGCATCGCAGGTCTTTCCGGCTAAAACACTGGGGCTTTCGATACGGTGGAATGGCGCGCAACCGCAAGGGGCGAAGAAGCTTGCCGGATACCCAAATAGCAAGCAGAGCCGGCCAGCGGTGTTTCCTTTCAGTAAAATTATTATATTATACTGAAAGGTATTCCCATGGCAAATTCAGCAGTTTCCCTTCCTCGCGGCAGACCTTCGCTCAGTCAGGATCCGTACCGCGTGCGGGATGGTGTCGAACGCAATCTGGAGGTTGCGATTGGCCGCGAGGTCCGCACCCACCGTCATCACTGCGGCTTTACCGTCGCCGATCTGTCGCGCAGCACCGGTCTGTCCATTGGCATGTTGTCGAAAATCGAAAATGGTGTGACGTCGCCGTCCCTGACCACGCTGCAAGGACTGGCTCGGGCCTTGTTTGTGCCAGTCGCCACGTTTTTCAAAAGCTACGAGGAACGCCGCCAAGTTCATAATGTGAAATCGGGCGATCACATTGAAACCAAACGTCGTGGCGCGCGGGCCGGGCATCAATACAACCTTCTTTGCCACGTCGGGCCGAACACGTCTGGTGTCGTGCTAGAGTCGTATCAGATAATGCTGAGCGAACAATCCGACACCTTTTCCACCTTTCAGCACGCGGGACTGGAACTGCTGCACTTGCTGGAGGGCGAGATCAGGTACCGCCACGGCGAGCAGTTTTTCCACCTAAAACCCGGCGACAGCCTGTTCTTCGACGCCGATGCCTGCAGCGGCCCAGAAGTTTTGCACAAACTTCCCGCCCGCTTTCTGTCCGTGATCTCTTATCCGCAGGGCTGACCAAATTTCCCAAGGGTTAAATTTGCTTTATTACAGTTGATGCCGCCCCGCCTTCAACGTTCGCCTGATCCGCACTGACATGAGTTTTGCGACAGGAACGACACCGCCGCCTGCCTGACCTACAAGACGCCCGCGCAAAGGCGTCATGGCGCGACTGCCTCAGGTTCGATGTCGTGCTGTTCGATGGCCAGCATGGTGTCGGCATCAAAATCCAGTGCGATCTCTTTGGAAGTCTTGGCCCCCAGACCTTTCAACATTGCAATCTGCGCCAGCACGTTGCCGGGTCCACGCGAAAGCTGGCCAATGGCGCCTTCATATGCCGTATGCGCGCTGCCAAGCCCCTTGCCGACTTTTTCCATGTTCAGAACGAAGCCCGCCATTTTATCATACAACAGCCCCGCCCGTTTCGCGATCGTTTCGGCGTTGCTGTTGCGCCGCTCGACGGCCCAGACATGCGAAACGGTCCGCAGCGCCATCATCAACGTGGTCGGAGTGGCAATTGTGATGTGACGTTCCAGGGCGTATTCCGTCAACGCCCCATCCTCCCTAAGCGCCTCCGACAGCGCGCCCTCGATCGGGATGAACATTATCACATAGTCCACCGTCGAACCTTCGGCCAACTGATAGCCTTTTGCGGAAAGTCCGTTGATGTGGCTGCGGACCGACGCGACATGCCGCTTGCGCGCCAACGCAATTACCGTCGGATCTTCAGAGTTCACCGCTTCCGCGTAGGCCACCAGCGATACTTTTGAATCAATCACCAGCGTTTTGTTGCCGGGAATTCGCACTACCACATCAGGCTTTAGGCGCCCGCCATCGGCATCCACCCGGTGCGCCTGCGTTTCATACTCTTCACCCTCGCGCAGGCCGGATCGTTCAAGGATTGTTTCAAGGATCATTTCCCCCCACGCCCCCTGCTGCTGATGATCGCCTTTCAGCGCCCGCGTCAGATTGACCGCTTCGGTCGATATTTCCTCTGACCGTTTGCTCAACTGGGTGATTTCCGCCTTCAGCCTTTCGCGATCTTTCACCGTTTCCTGATGAACCTCGCGCAACTCCTTTTCAAAATGACCGACATGCTCTTTCAGGGGGGACAGCGTTGCCTCAAGTTTTTCAATATTGGCCTTGCTGAACGCATCGCCCTGCGATTTTAGCGCGTCATCCGCCAACTGCTTGAATTTCGCCTGCATATCTTCGCGAACAGAGGACAGAAGGGCAATCTTCTCGTCTCCAGACAATTTCTGGGCCTTGATCTGGGTTTCCAGCCTGGCAATGGCGTCGGTCAACGCCTGCTGCGATTTTTGTTCCTCCTCAAGCCGGCCACGCAGTTGCGTGATCTCTCGTGCGGAAGTCTGAAGTTCCAAAGACTTGCTCGTAGCCAGTTCGAATTCGCTTGTTGCTTTGGCCTCCAGTCCGGATTTGGCGGCCAGCAAAACCTGCTGCTCTTCCCGATCCATGTCCATGCGGGTGCGAAGTTTGGACAAATCACCATTCAAACGGTCGATTTCAGTTTTGCGCTCTTCGGCAAGCCCCTCGGATCTGGCGGCGCGCGAAAGTTCGGTCCGCAATGCGTCGTCCATCACAGTCCGCTCTGCGGTAAGTCTTTCCAACTCTCCTTTTACCGCCGTCTGGTCCGGCGGCGTACGGCGGATCATGGCGATCAGGACAATGATCCCCACAATAACCACGGCAAAAAAGGTCAAAACAGGAAAGTCCAAGGTATTCATGTATTTGCGCCAGTCAATCAAATGATATGGAATGGGAAATCCACCCCGTGTTGGCTGACGATAGCGATGCTTTAACTTGAACATCAACCCAGAAAGGCTGATTGAATCAAATTTTCACTAATATGTCCCAGCGAAAAACAATTCCGCTAGGATATTTGGCCCCGTCGATCCAATTAACCTTTTCTAAATACTCCCGCCAGAAGTATCCCGCAGCTAATTCTAGGAAAAGCCTCACATCACCGCGCCCATCGCCCACGGCACAAATTCGGCCCCGCCAAAGCCAAGCTCTTCGGACTTGGTTTGCTCGCCTGACGCTACCCGCAGGAACACCTCGAATATCTCGCGGCCCTTTTCCTCTACAGTCACGCCGCTGGTGATGATGTCGCCGCAGTTGATATCCATGTCCTCGCTCATCCGTTCGTACATTTCAGAGTTTGTCGCCAGCTTGATACACGGCGTCGGCTTATAGCCCGACACGCTGCCGCGTCCGGTCGTGAACGCGATCAGATTGGCCCCCGACGCAATCTGCCCTGTCACCGAACAGGGGTCGTATCCCGGGCTGTCCATGTAGACAAAGCCATGCTCCGTCACAGGTTCGGCGAATTTATAAACCTGCGTCAGCGGCGCAGTGCCGCCTTTGGCAACCGCCCCCAGCGATTTCTCCAGTATCGTGGTCAACCCGCCCTTCTTGTTCCCGGGTGAGGGGTTGTTGTCCATCTCGCCACCTTGCCGCGCGGTGTAATCTTCCCACCATTTGATCCGCGCGACGATCTTTTCGCCAACCTCGCGCGTTACGGCCCGCCGCGTCAAAAGATGCTCCGCCCCATAAATCTCTGGCGTCTCGGACAGGATCGTCGTGCCACCATGCGCCACCAGCAGATCCGACGCTGCCCCCAACGCCGGGTTGGCGGTGATGCCGGAGTAGCCATCCGACCCGCCGCACTGCATGCCGACCATCAGATGCTCCAACCCCGCAGGCGCGCGGGCAGAGGCGTTGGCCAGCACCGCCATCTCTTTCAATACCTCGATCCCACGATTGATCGTCTTGCGCGTACCGCCGGTCTGCTGGATCGTCATGTAGCGGAAATTGCCGTCCTTCCGCATCCGCCCCGCGCCGATCAGGTCCGGTATCTGCATCACCTCGCACCCCAGACCCACCAGCAATATCCCGCCAAAGTTCGGGTTCCGGGCATAGCCTTTCAGGGTGCGGAACAGCGTGTCATAACCCTCATCCTTGCCGGACATGCCGCAGCCCGTGCCATGCACGATCGGCACCACACCATCAACATTCGGAAAATCCTTGAGCCAGTCCGACTTTTCACACGCCTCGGCAATGAACCGCGCGACAGAGCCGGAACAGTTGACCGAGGTCAGCACACCCAGATAGTTTCGCGTGCCGACTGACCCATCCGCGCGGTGATAGCCCATGAAATGCCGCTGTTCGTTCACCAGCGGCAGCTGGGGCCGCTCGGTCGCAAAGGCGTAGTCCAGCTCGTGCGCGGGGTCCATGCCAAGGTTGTGGCTGTGGATATGCTCGCCCGCTGCGATCGGCTGCGTGGCGACCCCAATGATCTGGCCATACCGGATAACCCGTTCGCCAACCAGAATGGCCTTGGTCGCAATCTTGTGCCCGCGCGGTACCGCCTGCACCAATGGCGCGTCAAGTTCCGGCAGAACCGTCCCTG
>JBDSXE010000153.1:0-3895 GCA_039926325.1 Paracoccaceae bacterium
AAAGGATGACCGCGTAGGCCGACGCATATCCCGTGCGCCACTTCTCAAAAGCTTCGCGCTTGAGGTTGATCGATGTCAGCTCAGTGATCGAACCCGGCCCTCCCCCGGTCAACTGAACCACGAGGTCGAACATCTTGAAGTTTTCGATGCCCCGGAAAAGGACCGCGAGCATCAGGAACGGCAACACCATCGGAATGGTGATCGTCCAGAACTGCCGCCACTTGCTGGCCCGGTCACATTCGGCGGCCTCATAAATGCTGGACGGAATGGACCGCAGACCTGCAAGACAGATCAGCATGACGAACGGCGTCCACATCCATGTATCGACAATTACGATCGCCCACGGTGCCAAAGCGACTTCACCGATCATCGAGAAACTGGACGGGTCGGTGCCCGAGATGAATTCGATGAAATAGTTGAACAGCCCGATTTGCGGCTGATACAGAAATGTCCAGAAGTTGCCCACGACGGCGGGCGACAGCATCATCGGCAACACGATCAGCGTCGTCCAAAGATCATTGCCGCGGAATTTCTTGTTGATTAGGTAAGCCAGCGCAAACCCGATCAGCACCTGAAACACGATGGTCCAGATCAGAAATGCGCCGTGGCTTGCAGCGAAAACCAGGTGTCGGGGTCGGTCAGGATTTTCTTGTAATTCTCGATCCCAACGAATTTCACCGGATTGTTGGGCCGATTGGTGCGGAAATCGGTCAGGCTCAGGCGAACCGTCCAGATCAGCGGGAAGATGTTGATCGCCAGCAGCAGAAAGATTGTCGGCGCCACGAATATCCATGCGATTGCGCGGTCGGACAAATCACGCATCCGGCGGGCAATTCTTGGGGGCGTGGCACTCGCCATGCGTTGTGCCAGGGGGTCGGACATGATGCGGGCTTTCCTGAAGGCAGAGGCACGTTGATGATGCGCGAGGCTGGGTGCGCCCTCAAGAGCCTTGCGGTGCTGCCCACCCATGAAGGTGGGCAGCGATAGTCTTAGTACTTGCCGTCTTCTTCAAAGGTGGCGTGCCAGTCGGACGCCAGCCCATCCAGTGCGTCTTTCGCGGTGCCGTTGCCGGCAACCACATAATCATGGAAGTACTTCTGCGATGCTTGCAGCAGGGTCGCGTAGCTGGGTTCAGCCCAGAAGTCCTTCACGATGGCCATGCTGTCCAGAAACGTCTGCGCGTAAGGCTGGGACGAGGCAAAGCTTGGATCGTTGACCACTGCTTTCAGGCACGAAAAACCGCCAAGCTTCCACCACTTGGCCTGCACATCGGGCTGTGCGAACCATTTGATATATGCCAACGCGTCATCCTGCTTGTCAGAGGCTGCGACAACCGAAATCCCCTGCCCGCCAAGCTGCGCGAACTGCTCGCCATTCGGACCCGCCGGGTTCGCGAAATAGCCGGTCTTGTCGCCACCCACGTTGGCATCGGTATTGAAGCCGGGCCATGTAAACGCAAAGTTCATCTGCAAGGCAACCTGCCCCGATTTGAACGCATCGACGCCCTCACCCATGTAACTGTTCGACGATCCGGGCGGGGTGCAGCAATCATACAGCGACTTGTAGAACTCCAGACCTGCAACGGCACCCGGCGAATTCACGAACCCTTCCATATCATAGGGCTTTGCGGGGTTGTCGTATTTGAAGCCATACGAATACAGCACATCCATGACGCCCATCGTGACGCCTTCGGACCCACGCTCGGTATAGATCGAGGCGCCGTAAACCGTCTTGCCGTCAATCTCCCGCTTCTGGAAGAAATCAGCGATGTCCTTCAGTTCGGCAAAGGTCTTCGGCGGGGCAAGATCGCGACCGTATTTGGTCTTGAATTCCGCCTGCAGTTCCGGCCGCGCGAACCAGTCCTTGCGGTAGGTCCAGCCGACCACATCGCCAAACGCGGGCAGCGCCCAGTAGTTCGGCGTATTTTTCGGCCATTCGGAATAGCCGACCACGGTGGCATCGACAAAGTCCGACATCTTGATGTTGTTCTTGTCGAAAAAGTCGTTCAGCTTGATGTACTGGCCGTTTTCTGCAGCGCCGCCGATCCACTGGCTGTCACCGATCAAAAGATCGCACAGCTTGCCACCAGAATTCAGCTCATTCAGCATCCGGTCGGCATAATTGGTCCACGGCACAAACTCGAAATTCATCTTGATGCCGGACTGTTTTTCAAAATCTTTCGACAGTTCGACCAGCCCGTTTGCCGGATCCCAGGCGGCCCAACACAGCGTCATCGTCTTGTCTTGCGCCGAAGCGGTGACCGCCGATGCAAGCGCCAATATGGCCGAAGCGGCCATCACATTCCCGTATCTCATGTCTTCCTCCCATGTGAAGAATGTCGCGGACCCGTTTGCTCCAACCCCCGGGCCTTCTCTCTGCAAGGACCTTACGCAGCGATTATCGCTCTGTCGAGATATTTTTGAGGTGCGTACATCATTTTGCATTACAGCCCGCAATCACTGGGAATTTGCCCCTTCACGGCGTGCCGGACGGGATGTTTTCGCTGATGATGACCTCGATCCGCAGGGTTTCCTGCGATTCGTCGATCGGCATGCGATCGACCTTGGCACGCAAAACCCGCAAGGTGCTGCGGGCGATGTGACCGACGTTCTGCACGATAACCGCATCGAGCCAGCCCGATTTCAGCGCGGCCTTGGTATGCGGCGTCAACTCGTGCCCGATGATCACGACCCGCCCCAGCAGACCCAGCTCCGACAGCGCGGTGGCAAGTGCCCGGTGGCCGGTGCCAAGCAGGTAGATGCCGCCCACTTCTCCCACCGATGATAGCATCTCTGCGACGACCTGGCGCAAGATGGTGGCCGATCCGTGGGTTTCCAGCGTTTGCAAAACCTCGACGCGGGCAAAGTCGCGCAGCATCACCTCGTCAAACCCGCGCCTGCGTTCGATGCTCTCGCGCAGCAGCATCGAATTGGCAATGACCATGACTTTTGGGCAATTTACCCCCAAAAACCGCCCCATCAGCACCCCCGCAGTACGACCAGCAGCCCGGCTGTCGATGCCAACGTAATGGTCCGGCTCGCTGTTCGGCAGGTCCGACACCAACGCCACCACCGGCACTCCCCGCAGCCGCAAGGCGCGCACTGCGTCGCGGACCACCGGCGTTTCCGGCGCCATCAACGCCACGCCCGCCACGCCCTCATCCGCCAGATCAGCCAATCGGTGTGCCAACCCGTGCATATCCTCCGCCGGAAATCGAATCAGATCGACCTGGATTCGGGCCGTGACCGCAGTGCTGGCAGCATCGCGCAAGGCGTCGGCAAGGGTCTGGACGAACTGGCTTTCGGTATCGGGAAGCAGCACCGCCATCCGGTAACTGCGGCTACGGGCCAGATTGGCCGCAGCAACGTCGCGCACGTAGCCCAGCTTGCTGATTGCCTCGTTCACCGCCAAAATCGTCTTGTCGCGCACCCCGGGCCGCGCGTTTAGCACCCGGTCCACCGTGGCCAGGCTGACACCCGCTTGACGGGCGATATCAATGACGGTCGGTCGGCTCATGTTGACAGGACTAATCCAACGATCTGAGGTACGTCAATCACAGACCGTTCGGCCCTAGCTCATTTTCATCTTTTCAAAAATATCCCACGGGGGTCCGGGGGTGTGAAACCCCCGGCGCCGAAACCCTCGCCACGGTGCAGCGCGGCGCGGTCACAACAGCGAAACAAGCGCGACGCCAACGCGACGCCCGCTTCAGCCGCCCTGCATATAGGGCATCAGCACGACTTCGCTGTCGGGTCCGATCTCGGTGAACCACGCTTCCTTGTAGATGCGGCCATCCAGCGCCATCGACACGCCGCGCTCAATCTGCGGCTTCAGCCCCGGATACAGCGTGACCAACCCGTCCAGCAACTCCTTGAAATTGCGCGCATCGACCTCG
>JBDSXE010000154.1:0-8585 GCA_039926325.1 Paracoccaceae bacterium
TTGCCGAAAACAACCACATCGTCGTTGGCTATGGCCGCGACTATGGCGACGTCGCCCCCGTGACTGGTCGCCTGCGGCTGGACGGCAGCCAGCAAGGCTCTCACGCCGTCGACCTGATTGAAATCGAAGAGCCTCGACTTCACGTCACCTGAGCTCCGATTCGCAATCATGGTTAATGCACCAGAACCCTCGCGCACGTAGAGATGGGATGTAGACGCAAAGTAGACGCGATGTAGAGGGCGAATTTGGCGCAAATCCGTCTCCGCGCTACCGCCGCCACACCGACTGCCGCTCTCTATGCAGGATCGTAGCCGCCAAAGACTCAAACTGTCCCAGCACGAAACTCCGCAGCCTTTTGGCAGCCGGGCTAAGGTTGACACCTTTGGCCGACAGCACGCCCAATCGTCGATCCGGGTGCTCGATCTTGATCGAAAGCGCCCCGATCCGGTACTGACGGCGCAACGTAAACACCACGGAATAGGGCAAAACCGTCAGCGAATCCGACCCCGCCAGCATCTCCATCACCGCCGAAAGTGACCCGCCGGAATAGCTGATGCGGAACTTCTCTGCACCAAGGCTGCTCAGAACCCGTTGTAAATCCTGGTATAATGGCGAATTGGCAGGTGGTGCGATCCACGCAAAGCGCAACAGATCCGCCGCCGTCACCGCATGAGCATGGGCCAGTGGATGTCCTTCCCGGCAGGCAATCACGTTCCGCCCCGGCAGCACTCCATCAAACAACAACCCGATTGGCACATCCTCCGCCCGCATCGGACAAATCGCCAGATCAAGCGTGCCGTTGATTACCCTTTCCGAAAGTTCGCCCGCATAGCCATAGGACTGCTCGATCCGCACATCGGGGTTTTGCATTTGAAACCCGGCGATCATCGCGACAATCACCCCGTCCATGAAAATCGGCGTCCCACCCATCCTCACCGCCCCGGCCTTACCAGCCCGATAACTCGCCACTGCATCCGAAGCTGCCGCCGAAGCCAGCAATATCCTCCGCCCTTCCTCTGCTAGCCGCAACCCCAACTCCGTCGCCCGCAACGGTCTTTTTCCTTGTAAAAACAATGATGTACCCAGCCTAGCCTCCAGCATGGCTACCGTTCTTGACAACGAGGGCTGCGATTTTCCAAGGAATGCAGCGCCTTCCGTTAGCCCACCACAATCAACAATCGCGGCAAGCACCTCTAACTGGCTGGGGTCAACTTTCATAACGTACAGCTATATTATGGCATCGCATTTCGATCAAGTTCAGCTTTGACCCCTGCTAACCTGCGACCTGGGAGGGCTTGATGACATTTCAAACCGAATTCGCACTGCGGATCGCCCCGATGCGGATCCGCTTCGGGACACCGGCGGCTACGGCCGTGGCCGAGGAACTTGCAACCTTCGGCAGTCGTCGTGCGCTGCTGATCTCCACCGCTTCGCAAGACAATAATGCCCGCGCTTTTGCGGCGGCAGTTGGTGACAACATCGTCGAGGTCTACGCAGGTGCCAAGATGCACACTCCCGTAGAAGTCACCGCAAACGCTGTGAAGTTCGCCATATCCATCGGCGCCGATTGCCTTGTCGCTTTGGGTGGCGGCTCTGCCATTGGTCTGTCCAAGGCTCTGGCCCTGCACACCGATCTGCCGCAAATCGTCGTCCCCACGACCTACGCAGGCTCCGAAGCCACTGCGATCCTTGGGCAGACCGAGGCTGGCAAAAAGACCACGATCACCAGTCCCAAAGTCCAGCCAGAAGTCATAATCTACGACCCCACCCTCGTCGCCACCCTTCCTATCCCTCTGACCGTCACCTCTGGCCTCAATGCAATGGCCCACGCAGCCGAGGCGCTTTATGCCCGCGATCGCAACCCGCTGACCGCAACTCTGGCAATGCAGGGGTTACAGGCGATGCTGCTTGGTTTGCCGCAAGTCGTGGAAAAACCTGCCGATCTTGTCGCCCGTGGTCGCACACAATACGGCGCATTCCTATGCGGCACTGTCCTTGGGCAAGTCGGCATGAGCCTGCATCACAAGCTGTGCCACACCCTCGGCGGCGGCTTCGATTTGCCCCACGCTGAAACCCATGCCGTCCTTTTGCCCCATACCGTTGCATATAATAACGGCGCGGAAGGTCTTGATCCTCTTGACGAAATTCTTGGTGGCCCCCCTGGCCAAATGCTGCGCGCATTCGCAAAATCCCTGAACGCCCCACTCGCCCTGCGCGACCTTGGCATGAAAGAATCCGACCTCGACCGTGCCGCCGACCTCGCCACCCAAAATCCCTACTGGAATCCGCGCCCCGTCACCCGTGAACCCTTGAAAGCCTTGCTGCAACGCGCGTGGATCGGTGATCCACCACAATAACCCGTCTGGGAGGACGCAATGCCTGACATCACCACCGACGTTCTGGTCATCGGCACCGGGCCGGCAGGGTCCGCCACAGCCGCGCTGCTGTCCAGCTATGGCGTTGAGAACATGGTGGTAAATCGTTACCGCTGGCTTGCCAACACTCCCCGTGCCCACATCACCAACCAGCGCACGATGGAGGTTTTGCGTGACCTTGGCGTCGAGGATGAAGCCTACTTATACGCCACCCCACAACACCTGATGGGCGAGAATATCTTTTGCGAAAGCCTCGCAGGGGAAGAGATTGGCCGCATGAATTCGTGGGGCACGCACCCGATGGCGAAGGCCGAACATCTGATGTCCTCGCCCACCATGATGAACGATCTGCCGCAAACATTCATGGAGCCGCTGCTGTTCAACACCGCTTGTTCGCGCGGCACGCAATCCAGAATGTCTACGGAATATCAAGGCCATGTGCAGGATAGCTCAGGAGTTGCGACGACGTGCCTCGACCGGCTGACAGGCCGTGAAATCACCATCCGCTCCAAATATCTTGTCGGCTGCGATGGCGGCAATTCCTTGGTGGCCGAACAGGAGAACTTGCCGTTCGAGGGTCGCATGGGCGTCGGCGGTTCGATGAACATCCTGTTTCGTGCCGACCTGTCCCGCTATGTCGCTCACCGTCCCAGCGTCCTTTATTGGGTCATGCAGCCCGGTGCCGATGTCGGCGGTATCGGCATGGGTCTGGTCCGGATGATAAGACCCTGGAATGAATGGCTAATTGTGTGGGGCTACGACATCAATCAGCCCGTCCCAGTGGTTGATGCGGCACTGGCGACGCAGGTTGCGCGACAACTTGTCGGTGATCCCGCATTGGAAATCGAGCTGATCAGCGCCAATACCTGGACCGTCAACAACATGTACGCCACCCAGATGCAGAAGGGCCGCGTGTTCATCATGGGCGATGCGGCGCACCGCCATCCGCCGTCGAATGGGCTGGGGTCGAACACTTCAATTCAGGATGCCTTTAACCTCGCGTGGAAACTGGCGTCAGTGCTGAAAGGACAGGCTGCCCCGGCGCTGCTGGACAGTTTTTCCCAAGAACGCGCGCCCATCGCCAAGCAGATCGTCACCCGCGCGAACCAGTCCATCGGTGAGTTCGGTCCAATATTTCAGGCACTTGGTATGACCGGGGGCAATGACATCGCGAAAATCAAGGCCAGCATGGACGCTCGCTGCGATGCTACCAATGCTGGCGAAGTCCAACGTGCTGCCCTGCGCGACGCAATCGCCTTCAAGAAATACGAATTCGACGCCCATGGGGTCGAGATGAACCAGCGCTATCGCTCGGACGCGATTGTCACCGATGGCCAGATGGAACCCGCCTTCGACCTTGACCCCGAACTCCACTACCAGCCGACCACTTGGCCCGGTGCCCGCATCCCGCATGTCTGGCTGTTCGACGACAAGGGTGCCAAGCGGTCGACACTCGATCTGTGCGGCCACGGCAAGTTCACCCTCTTTACCGGCATCGGCGGCGAGGCGTGGGTCAGCGCCGCGCAAGAGATTGGCCACGAACTCGGCCTGCCAATCATCGGCCATCTCATCGGCCCCCGTCGCGCCTATCTGGACCACACCGGAGATTGGGCACGGGCCAGCGAGGTCAGCGATGCTGGCTGCGTTCTGGTCCGGCCCGACCACCACGTAGCATGGCGCGCCGATGCAATGCCGGACAATCCGGCAGCCGAGTTGCGCCGGGCCTTCAAGAAATTTCTGGCAAGGTAACATCATGGAAAGTGGCTATTTTTCTGAAGAAACCAGCGCCGATTCCGTCATCGCCCGCAACGCCAATGCAAAGGATGCGCGTCTGGCCGAAGTCATGGCAGCACTGGTCCGCCACCTGCACGCCGCGATCATAGAGGTCGAACCCACCACGGACGAATGGATGACCGCCATCCGGTTTCTGACCGACACCGGCCACAAGTGCACCGATTGGCGGCAAGAGTTCATCCTGCTGTCCGATATCCTCGGCGTGTCGATGTTGGTCGATGCGATCAACAACCGCAAACCGTCCGGCGCATCTGAATCGACCGTCCTTGGCCCATTCCACATCGCCGACGCACCCGAATTGCCAATGGGTGCCAACATCTGCCTTGATGCCAAAGGAGAGCCGATGCTGGTGCGCGGTCGCATACTAGACACCCACGGCAACCCGATTGCGGGGGCGAAAATTGACGTCTGGCAAGCCAATGACGAAGGTTTCTACGACGTGCAGCAAAAGGGCATTCAGCCCGATTTCAACCTGCGTGGCGTCTTTCGCACCGAGTCGGATGGCCGCTATTGGTTGCAAGGGGTCAAGCCGAAATACTATCCGATCCCCGATGACGGTCCGGTCGGCAAGCTTTTGGCGCAGTTGGGCCGCCACCCCTACCGCCCCGCCCATTTGCATTACATGATCGACGCTCGCGGCTTTCACCCGCTTGTCACCCACATCTTCGATCCCGACGATCCCTACATCACCTCGGATGCTGTTTTCGGCGTCAAAGCCAGCCTGATGGCGAAATTCAACTGGACGACCGACCACGTGGCCATCGCCGCGGCGGGCTTTGCCAGTCCGTTCCATCTGGTCGAACACGACTTCGTTCTGGCCCCAAAATGACCGGCTTACCCATCGATCACTTGGGCAAGTTCGGCTTTCAGCTGCAGGATCGCGGCGACAACCTGCGCGCGCCGCTCGTCAAAGCGCGATGTGGGGATGGGAACCGAGATTGCATAAACCTCACCCGGCAAATCGCGAAACGCGATGCCTATGGCGGAAATCCCCTCGGTGTGATCGTCCAGATCCACGGCAAAACCGACCTTGCGAACCTGCGTCAGCCGGTTTTGCAACGCGGGCCAATCGACCATTTCGCCCCCCGCCAAACCCTCCGCAGCGTTGTCGTCCAGAAGCGCCAGACTGGCCCGGCCATTCGCCGTCGTTGTCAGCGGAAACACTTCGCCAACCGAGGATACCGCTCGCAAGCGGTGCGTGCCCTGCACCTGATCCAGAAACACCATCCGGCCGCCGCGCAGCATCGACAGATCGACCGTCTCGCCCGTTTTCTCTGCCAGTTCAACAAGATATGGCCGGCACAGATCGACGGTATTGTGTCGCGCCGCCTCCGCCAAAACCTGCAGTTCCGGCCCCAACCGCACCCCTTTGCGCGCCGCTACCAGCAGCCGCTCGTCCACCAATGCCGCCACGATCCGCTGCACAGTGGAGCGCGGCAAACCCACCCGCTCGGCAATCTGGCCCAGACTCAGACCGGTCTGGCTGTCCTTCAGCGACCGCAGGACGGCGGCAGCACGAGCAATCACCTGAATGCCGTCACGCGACTTTGCATTATCCATCATGCCGTCCCCTTTACGCTATGCCAGCCCGCAATGCGATACACCGCCACCCTAAAGCACAAGTTCATTGACCGCAATACGGTGCATATGTATCAATATGCGGGTCACGACGGCTTGGGAGGGGCGTAAGATGGTCAAAGTGCGCGGTATCGAATTTCAGGGCAATCTCGACAATCCGATGGGTCTGGAGTTTTACAACCTCAGCCACCGCTTCGGTTTTCAGAACCCCAACTGGCCGTATTTTCAGGACACCAAGATCGAGCGTATTCACTACATGGCCAAGTCGGGCGTGCTTTCGCAGCGCATCACGACCACGATGCACGCCACCACCCACATCGACGCCCCGGCTCATGTCGTTCAAGGCACGCCCTTCATCGACGAAGTGCCGCTGCCGCATTTCTTTGGCACTGGGATAGTGGTCGGCATGCCCAAGAAGAAGTGGGAGTTCATCACCGGCGACGATCTGGAGGCTGCATGTGGCCACGCCATTCGTCCCGGCGATGTGCTGCTGATCAACACCGGCTGGCATCACCAGTATGAGGATGGCGACTACTTCGCCTATTGCCCCGGCTTCGTGCCCTCGGCAGGCGAGTGGATGGTCAAGAAGGGCGTCAAGGTTGTCGGCCACGACACGCAGGCCAACGACCACCCGCTTGCCACCGCCATCGGGCCGCAACGCAACGGACCGCTGTTGCCGCACCTTGAAAAGGAATGGTTCGATCACACCGGCGGCGGCGACTGGAAAAAGGATTTCCCAGCGTGGGAGCCTGTCCACCAGATTCTGTTCAAGGCCGGTATCCTTGGCATCGAAAACGTCGGCGGCGATCTGGACGCCGTAACCGGCAAACGCTGCACCTTCGCGTTCTTTCCGTGGAACTGGGACCGCGGCGACGGTTGCATAATTCGGCTGGTGGCGATGATTGACAAATCGCAGGGCTACCGGATCGAGGCGGGCGAAGCGTTCTAAGAAATACGAAGGTTTGGGAGGGCCGGGCTATGCTGGTAAAGCGATTTGAAGACGCCAAGACGTATGAGGCGCCCAACCATCGCGGTGTTGTCGGCCTGCGCTTGCAGGGGTTTGAACCGGGCGGTCCGCTGAACCAGTGGGTCGGCTATTCGCAATTCCTGCCGGGCGGCGGGGCAGGGCCGGATTCGACGCCGTTTGAAAAGGTCTATGTCGTGCTGGAAGGTGCGATGACGGTCTTCATCGGCGGCGCAGAAACCGTGCTGGGGCCGATGGATTCTGCCACCATTGCGCCCGGTGAAGTGCGCGAAATCGTTAACAAATCTAACCATGTCTGCAAGATGCTTGTCGTGATCCCCTATCCGTCGGGGGTGAAGCTATGACCCTGCCGAACCCTTTGGCGATGTTCGATGTGCTCGGCAAGGTCGCCCTGATCACCGGCGCTTCGGGTGCCTTCGGCATGGTTGCCGCCCGTGTTCTCGCCGGCGCAGGGTGCAAACTGGTGCTGGCTGCTGGCAAAGCCTCTGAACTCGCTGCGATTGCTGAAGAATGTCGCGAGGGCGGCGCGGATGTGGTCGAGGTCAACATCCGCCCCGACACGGAAGCCGCCTGTGCCGCGCTGGTGGCCAAAGCCGTCGAATCCTTCGGGCGGCTGGATATTCTTGTCGTCGCCTCCGGCATGAACAAGGTCGCCAAGATCGACGCAATGGCCCCCGCCGATTTCCTGGCGGTCATGGACGCCAATGTCACCCAAAGCTGGCTCCTCACCCGCGCCGCCACGCCGCAGATGAAGTCGCAGGGTGAGGGCAAGATCGTTCTCGTCTCCTCCGCCCGTGGCTTGCTGGGTCATCCCGCCGGATACACCGCCTATTGCGCTAGCAAATCCGCGGTCGATGGCATCACCAAAGCCCTCGGTTGCGAACTCGGGCCATTTGGCATCACAGTAAACGCCATCGCCCCCACCGTTTTCCGCAGCCCGCTGACCGCTTGGATGTTCGAGGATAACGACAACGCCAAAGCCGTCCGCGCCGGTTTCCTCGCCCGCGTGCCCAAGGGACGGCTTGGTGAACCCGAAGACCTCGCCGGGCCATTGCTGTTCCTGACCTCCAAAGCGTCCGATTTCTACACCGGCCACATCCTGTACGCCGATGGCGGCTATACGGCGGGTTGATCACATGGAAAACCAGCGCATCGCGGTAATCGGCGCGGGCCTCATGGGCCACGGCATCGCCTTGACGCTGGCCCGGGCAGGGCACCACATTGCTGTCACGGACCCAATCCCTGAAGCCCGAGCAGCCCTGCACAATCGCGTCGCTGACAGCCTGCGCCTGATGGCTGTGGCGGATACCGGACCAATCCTGGCCCGGATCTCCGTCCACGAAACGATTCCCGAAGCCGTCAAAACCTCCCAGTACGTCTTCGAAGCGGCTCCTGAGAAAATGGCCCTCAAACAAGCCATCTTCGCCGAAATCGAGGCCAATACCTCTGAGGTCGCCATCCTCGCCTCCAACACTTCCGTCATGCCGATCAGCGAAATCATGTCGGGATTGCGCCTGAAATCCCGCGCTCTTGGCACCCACTGGTGGAACCCGCCACACCTGATCCCGCTGGTCGAGGTGATCCGCACTGCTGACACCTCTGAACCCACCATGACAGCGATGATGGACCTGCTAACCCACGCCGGAAAAACCCCCGTCCGCGTCGAAAAAGACGTTCCCGGCTTCATCGGAAACCGCCTGCAACATGCGTTGTGGCGTGAGGCGATCAGTCTGGTGGAGCGCGGCATTTGTGATGCGGCTTCGGTCGATGCCGTCATCAAGGCCAGCTTCGGCCGCCGCCTCGCTGTTCTGGGCCCCTTGGAAAACGCCGACCTCGTTGGCACCGACCTGACC
>JBDSXE010000155.1:0-7321 GCA_039926325.1 Paracoccaceae bacterium
TGGCCCAGCGGCCCTGACCGGCACAACCCCACCATCCCATACACACCCCACCCGCCCTCACGGCGGGTTTTTTGTTGCCCGGCGTCGGGCAGAAAGAGCGATCCAATGACCACAGACTCTACCGATGCCATCCGCCTGATCCAGAGCGGGTTGGACAAGCTCGGCCACACCCCCGGCGCCATCGATGGGCGATGGGGCGTCAGGACTGCCCGTGCCTTGCGGCAGTTGATCGCTGCCAACGGCCACGCCGCCCCGATTGCACCGCAGAGCCCTCTACGATGGATCACCGAAGCCAAAACCGCGCTAGGCCGCAATGAAGCCCGTGACCGGTCCTCGCTTATTGACTGGCTGAAGCGCGATGGCCGTAGCTTGGGTGATCCGGGCAAGAACCCCTGGTGCGGCGATTTCGTGGAAACCTGCATTCGCATGGGCCTGCCCGATGAACCACTGCTCGGCGCGCTGGGCATCAATCCATACTGGGCGCGCAACTGGCTGCTGTTCGGGCAGGAGACCAAGCTGGTCGCGGGTGCGGTGCTGATATTTGAACGCGGCTCCGGCGGCCATGTCGGCTTCGCCTTGGGCCAGGACGACACGCATTTCTTCGTGCTCGGCGGAAATCAATCGGACGCCGTCACCATCGCCCGCGTCGCCAAGTCGCGCCTGCTCGGCGCACGCTGGCCCGCCACTTACCCACCCCGCCTGCAGCGCCTCCCGACAATGAAACCGGGCGAATTCCTCACCACCACCAATGAAATCTGAACAGGAGAACACCATGCTGAAACCTGCAATCCTCGCCCTCATCCGCCAAATCCTCACCGTCGCGGGCACTGCGCTGGTCGCGAAGGGCTTTGTCCAAGCCTCCGACATTGAACCGGTAATCGGCGCACTGCTGACCATCGGATCGGTGATTTGGTCGGTAGCTGACAAACGCGGGAGGTGAGCTTACTGACCTGATGCCAAACAGGGGCGCGTCACATTTTCTTGCTGGCATCCGAAATTCAGCCTGACTTGCAACGCGCCCATCATTCATCGCAGGCGACCAAGATTGAACGCCTACGTGGTCGGCGATATCTCGGCCAACCATTGTGGGCTCCGAACGGGTTCGCCGCCATCCCCACCCCGCCCTCGATCCGCCTCCCACGACGGCTTCTCCGACGGTCCCGGCGCTTAATGGGTCCCGGTCCCCAAATCTTGTTGCAACAATGGGTCAGGCCATCACTTCCGCTATCAAGCGTCTTCCAATTCTTCGGCAGGCGCAGAGGCAGGCTGCCGGATCGTCACATCGACGATATGCTGAAACTCTTTCAGGATGTCCCGGTGATGTTGGGTCAGGTAGCGCGACAGTTTTGGATTGCCGAGCAGCGTTTCGATGTAGCGGCATGCGACAACCAGTTTCAGCTGATCTGGCCCATAGCTGCCTTCGATAAGCTTCACCTTTCGCTGGAGGCTGGCCATTTCACTCTGCATGCGTTCAACCTGCTCAGCAGACAAACCCTTGATTTCCTTCTTCTTGGCTGGGCTAACAAGGTCTGCGGCCGACGTTGCCGCGAGCAAGGCTTCTGCGTAGGGCACGGTGTAATTGTTCATGGCGATCATCAACTCGACCGCCTCGACCTGCCGCATCGCCTTCATCTTCCGCAATGCATGGAAAGTGTTGAGCGGGCAGTGCTTGTCTTTCAAAAGTTCAGCGACCTCCGGGCAAATGCCGTCGAGCAACTTGCGCTTCATCCGGATATTCTCAACGTTCACGTCCAGTGCCTTGGCGATCCGCTCCACTGAAACCCCGCGCTCAACCGCGCGCAGGATCATTTTGTGTTCCTGTACTGTGGCCAAACGGCTGATCCGTTTGTTGAACGTGAAGGCTTCGTCGTCGATGGCGACAAGGCAAGTAACGGAACTTGCGCCAAGGTCCTTTAGAATCTCAACTCGGATATAGCCATCAAGCAACAAAAACACCCCCGAACCGTCCGCGCCGCGAGCAACGACCGGTGGTTCGATAATGCCCACCTCGGCAATCGAGGCGGCAATCTGAACGTATTTTCGGGACGTTTTTATGCTGGCTGGAAGTTGCTTCACCGGCAGGATCGCCGACAGTGGCACTTCAATGCCCTCAGGCTCAAACGCCATGATAACCGCTTGCGCAGATACAGTCATAACGCACCCTCCGTCAGGATTTCTGAAATCATCATTGGCATGGTCTCAATCCCCTCAGCGCGAAGTAGGGTCGCAAAGTTCTCATCCCGAAACAGCGCCCGAAACGCGGTCGCGACGAACAGCAAGTTCGCCTGAGCAATATCCGCTTTTCGGACCATCTCCCGCTGACGCTCGGTTTCAAGGCGGAAAGCGCGCACAAGCGCATCCGAGGTCATGCGCGTTCTGCCGGTATTGTCACCGGGGTTGGTTTTCTGGCGCTTGCCAAGACGCTGGCGCCGTTCAACGAGCTTGCGTGCGGCCAGCAAACGCTTGCCCTTCAGCTTTCCGGATGTATAGGCAGCGGCAAGTGCCGCCTGAACGCCGTCACCTTCTGCGCGGGCAATATCGAGCGCGACGCTGACTGGCATTTGACCCGTTTCTACCGCCAGCAGCAGCCGCTCCTCGCCTTGCGCAATCAACTGGCCAATTTCGTGCACATAGGAATAGGTGAGGCCGGTTTTCTCGGCGATCTTCTGGTCAGAATAGCCACGTTCCCGTAGGGTCCCAATGTCATGCAACAGCTCAAGTGGGCGGTGCTGGCGACGAGCAATATTTTCGATCACGCTGCGCAACATCCGGTCTTCCTCACTTGCGTCGATGATGATCGCCGGAATTTCAGTCTGCCCAAGTGCTGCGAAGGCTTCCATCCGCCCTTGGCCACACACCAGGTGAAAGGTCTCAACATCAGGATCAGCCCTGTCGACCGTTACCGTGATGGGCTTCTTCAGGCCCACCTTGGAAATGCTGTCGACCAGTTGCTTGAAGGTCTTTTCGCTGCGCTCACGTGGATTTTCCACAATCACGCGGTCGATGGGTATCCGCCGGATTTTGATCGGCGCGGTGTGGTCTACCATGGCACCACCTCAGAAATGCGTGTCCGCCCAGCCATGTCGAAGAAGAAATCAAGCGTCTTGAAACGAAAAGCGTCCAGCATCAGGCCATTCTCCTCGGCTAGCCCCAGACGGTTGGTCCGCATCTCGAATTGGGGCAAAAGGTAATAATCGAGAGCGTAGGTGTTCGTGCGGTCCATGCGGATCGCAATGGTGATGTCGGGGGCCAGGCCCGTGTCGAAACGGATCCTCCATCGATGGCCGCCCGAGGCAATTTCTCGGCAGCGTGCGACGACGACCGAAGTTGTAAATTCGCCGTTGATGGTCAGCAGGTCAGTTTTCGGATCTCGTATCACCACGCCGCCCAGCCGGATGATTTCGCGGGTCACCAGTTCGACGGCGTCGCTGTGAAAAAGGCGCAACATGCGGTTGACTTCGATGTACTGGTAATCGCGATCCGGGGTGAACCCGACCAACTCGTAGGCCCTTAGCAGGCTACCGAAGCGATGGGCATAGGCCCCGCTGGACGGCAACCCATCGGCTTCGTCGATCACCAGCCCCGAGATATAGCCGTGGCGCTGGAACAGTTTGGTGAGGCGCTCCAGCATCTCCGTGTCGGAGAACCGGCGATTGCGCGCCTCGATGATGCCCTGAACCTTGTGAAACAACTTGGGCTCGATGATCGCCTCAAACGCGCCATCTGACCGGATCCACATATCGGGGCCATTCACGACCCGCTTGCGCTTCAGCTTGTAGGAGCGGCGGTTGTAGATGTTGTTGCCGATGTATTTCTCATTGGTCAGAATTTGGTGGACGGTCGCACGGGTCCAGTCGCGGGCAAGGTCGGTCAGGATGCCACGGTCATTCAGCTCGGCAGCGATTTCACTTTCAGACCTGCCTTGCTTCAGAAACCGGCTGTAGATCCACCGGACGGTCTGAATCTCGTCGGAGGGGCCCGGCACAAGTGTGACCCGATCAGTCTGTAGGCTTTTGTGCTCGCCGCGCTTCAGTTCCGATTTGACCAGACCGCGCTCGTCCAGAAGGACGCGTCGCAGGCCATAACCAGCCGGACCACCCTGCCGATACCCCAGTTCGATCAGGCGGCACTGCCCGGCGAAAACCTTAGTGGACAATTCTCGGCTATATTCGCCCGCCATCGCACGCTTGACGCTTTTGACAATTGTTGCAACTGGGCTGCCATCGTTTTCGAATTGCTCGGCGCAATACTCGACATGCTTGTTGGCGCGGCGGCAGATGTATTCGTAATATGCGGATTCGTCAGCATCCTGAAACCGGCCCCAACGGCTAACGTCGTAGACCAGGATCACATCGAAATCTGCATTGCCCTCCTGCACATCCCGGATCAGCTGCTGCAGCGCCTCGCGCCCTTCGATCCGCAATCCGCTTTTGCCCGCGTCTGCATAGGTCCGCACCATTTCCAGACCACGGTCCTTTGCATAGGCCCGTATGGCATCCGATTGATTTTCGGTTGAGTATTTCTGGTGTTCCGTCGACATACGCACGTATTCAGCCGCGCGCCGGGTTGGCGGAATGCTGATCGGCCCTTTCGAGATTGGCGGAACTGCACCACCCATACGCGCCCCCTGATCACTTCATTCTGGCGTCTCCGAACGGATGGACCCGGTTTGTTACTTTGGGCGCAATTTGGAATCTGCCGCTTTCATGTCTTCTCCAGTGTTTTAACGGAGAAGGACGTGGCGATGCAGGCAAAGATGGGCACAGTTGTGCCGAAAAAGGGCACAACTGTGCACCTCAGAGCGGATCAGGCCGCATATCGCAGAGCCATCGCTGCCGCGTTGCGTACGGAACTGGGCCAGACCCACCAGGCCGTCAAGACAGCGATGCGCTGGACAGGGGCGAGCGAACGCACTGTTAAGTATTGGCTTTCGGGCGAACGGGGGCCGAGCGGAGAGCACCTGATCGTGCTGGCGCAACACTCTGACACGGTGCTTCTGACCATTTTGGGAATGGCTGAACGACTGGCGGATAAACGGCACAGATGTGCCGGTTGCCCGGAACGCCTCCTTGTGTTGCAAAACCTAGGACAAGAAGTAAGTCTGTCCGAGGATTTCTAACACCGATGATCACGGATCACAGCCAACGGGCACGCGTCCCGCCTGAAGTGCGTTGTTTTGTTTTTCGCAGGCCGTTGTCGGAGCCATTTTCGACATATCCTGATCTCACGGGGTAGACAGCGACTTCTATGCTTGCTTTTCGACGACGCTATCCTATGATCTGTTTTCGACACAGCACCCAATAATGCAGCAACAATCGACAACGGTGAAGGCATTTCGACAAATGGAAATTCCTTGCCAAGCCCCTTCCTTCTTCCAAAATGAGCCTCTGCCGGATGGCACGGAGCTTGCGGGCTGGGCGGCTTTGGTCGAGTTCTTTGAAGTAAGGGCACCTGTACGACACCCCTCATGCATCTCTGACAAGCATGTGCGCGGCAACAAACGATCCGAGGATCCTTGGGAAATCTACGACAAGCGGTATCAGCCGGAGCCGACTCTGCTGGGTCATCTGACCTTTGCGCTGCGGCACGAAAGCATCGATCTCCTGATCCTGAAACGGGTTCTCGACAAGGCCCCCCAACCCGCGCTGGTCGAGATCGTGCATGCTGCCCCAACCGGCGCAATCGCGCGGCGCATCTGGTTCTTCTACGAAATGCTCACGGGCAAGCGCCTCGAACTTGAGGATGCGCCTGCAGTTACCGCCGTCGACGCAATCGACCCGGATCATTACTTCACATGGTTTCGGGACTTCACTGATCGCGGCCGGCTGTCCACTCGCCACCGTGTACGGGACAATTTGCTTGGGACCGGCGCGTTCTGTCCCATCATCCGCAGAACCGCCAAGCTGGAAGCCTTCATCGCCAGCGACTTGTCAGCACGGGCGCAAGAGGTAATCGGACGGGTAGGTGCACAGATCATAGCACGGGCGGCCAGCTTCATGTTGCTTGCTGACAGTCGAGCAAGTTTCGAAATCGAAGGAGAACGCCCTGCAACCAATCGACTGGAGCGCTGGGGCAAGGCCGTTCTTGAGGCGGGGAAGCGCCCGCTCAACCAGACCGAGATCTACCGACTGCACCGGATCCTGATCGGCGACGATCGTTTTACACCTATCGGCTACCGCGACGACGGTGTGTTCTTGGGTGAACGGGACCATAATAACGAGCCTTTGCCCGAGTTCATCGGTGCCCGGCACCAGGACGTCCCAGACCTGATGACAAGTCTGAACCTGTGCAACAACCGACTGCGCATTTCGGATGTCGACCCCGTCCTGCAGGCCGCAATCATCGCATTCGGTTTCGTCTACATCCACCCTATGGCGGATGGAAACGGTCGCCTACACCGCTGCCTGATCCACCACGTGCTGGCGGAGCGTAAGTTCACACCGCCCGGGATGGTCTTCCCCGTATCGACGGTCCTGTTCGAACGGATCGACGACTACCGTCTGACCTTGCAAGCCCATACTGGGCCGCTGATGGACGCGATCGACTGGCGCGCGCTTCCAAATGGAAACGTGGATGTAACCAACGACACCGGCGACCTTTATCGGTTCTTTGATTGCACTGCAGCAGCTGAGTTTCTGTACGAATGCGTCAAGCGGACGGTCGAAGAGGATCTGCCCCGGGAAATAACATATATCCTAGCGCACGATGCTGCCATGCGTAATCTGATGAATGCAATCGAGATGCCAGACCGTCTCGCCGCTAGCCTGATCACATTCATCCGGCAAAATGACGGCAGGCTAGGGCGAAGACGCCGGGACCGCGAATTTGCCAAGCTGACTGATGATGAGGTCGAACTCACCGAGAACATCGTCAACGACGCTTTTCAAAATGGCATCGTCTGAAATCGACGTGCGGCTGAAACGCAAAAACGGCCGCATTTCAGCGCGACTCTCAAATCGTTGACATGGCGTTGACACAAAATGCGCAAACAAAAAGCCGCCCTTGCGGACAGCTCGTAACTCTTTGTTATCTAGATGAATTTTGATTGCGGGGACAGGATTTGAACCTGTGACCTTCAGGTTATGAGTCGTGGCGAACGAACCATGAACAATCCCTCAGAACCGCGCTATCCTTCGCATTTTCCGTGGCTTGCAGCCCCCTCTCCCAGGCCGTCCCTACGCCGGATTTCACAAGAAACCGCCACATACCTCTCCCTCTTGCTTCCACTGAGCTTCCACAGGGCCAACGGTTGATGTTCCGGTAGCAGCTGCATCAGCGAAATTGTGGCAGAGCAGTTGACACACCTATGCCGTATTGCGAG
>JBDSXE010000156.1:0-2969 GCA_039926325.1 Paracoccaceae bacterium
AACTGATTCCAAATCAAGTTTCACTCGACGCGTCTATGAATGCAACGCCCCACCGACCTGAATAGGTTCGCGTATTTCTGGCCTATGTCAAACGCAGGTTCGACTCCGCGAGGATCACACCCAGTCTTCGGCCGGTTGGCTGTGACAGGACAACTGCGACCGGGTGGCGTGGTGGGCATCGCCGCCTTCGACGGCGTGCCAGAGCATCAATTCCGGGTCGATGAGGTGCTCGACAACTGTGTGACTGGGGTTAACAGCACCTTAGGGGTCGGCCGACGCTGTCCCAGCGCTTTACCCCGGCCAAAGGATTTATGTCTGCCGTCAGCGCACGACTTTTCGGAGCAATGGCAAATCTCATCGACCCCGGCGCTTGAAGGCAAATCTGCAGAGGTAAAAACGTCGGCGGCGATAAAGGAGCGCCCCACCCTTGCAGCTTTCCAGATAGAATTTATACCGGTCAGGACCGACGATCTCTACTGCGCGCTCCCGATTGGACTTCAGTCCATCCGCCCAAGCAGCAAGGGTTGCGGCATAATCTTCAGGCCGGTTCTCCATCGACTCCAGTTCAAGATAGGGATGGGCGGCTTCGATCACTTCGGCGATTTCCGGCAGATCGCTTTCGGGAAAAATATCGTGGATGCGAATTCGGTCGCGTTCCTGAGCGTTCGCATCGCCCCAGGTCATGGTTTGCAGGGACAGGCGGCCATCCTTGGTCAGCCACTCCGCGCAGCGTTGAAAGAAGCCGGCATACGTCGCTAGCCGGTCTTCCCGGCTGCTTCCTGGACGGACGAAATGTTCGAACGCGCCCACGCTGACGATGGACGCAAAGGGGGCGTCGGGGCGGTAATACTCATAGCTCAGAAGTTGTGACGTGACGTTCGGGATACTCAACGCGGCGATGTGGTCGCGCTGAAGGGGGCTAAGGGTTAATCCATGTGCCGCCGCGGCGCCGCGTTGGAGGACGGCCGTTTTCAACAGGGTTCCCCAGCCGCATCCCACATCAAGCATGCGGCAACCTTCCGTCACGTTTGCGGAGCCGAGGTGATGGTCGATCTTGTTCCGTTGGGCTTCGTCAAGTGTCATGCCGGGGCTTGCAAACCGGGCGGCCGTGTAGGTCATGCTTTGACCCAGCCACAGGGCAAAGAAATCTGCGGGCATATCGTAGTGAAACTCGATTGCCTGCTGCGAGGCGCCTGCATTTGAATCTGTCATGTTATTTCTCATCCTGAATGAACTTATTCAGACGCTCGGCTATGCCTGCGAGGTTGTAGTCGAGATCAAGAAATTCGTCTGGCATCAGCAGCCCTGTCATCTCTTCAAGCCTTTCGATCAGGTAAACGCCACCAAGTGAATCGATGCCGAGGGAATCCACTGTGTCCGCCCCGGTAATCTCGCCCGTGACCAAATGCTCTGGCAGTTCTTCCTCTCTCGCGAGGGATCGCAAAACCTCGACGACATCTTGCGTAGTCCAGATAGTGATTTTCTGATTGTTTGTCATATCCGTCCTTCCCGGTACTGCGCCGCCGTCAACTGGCGCATGAGTTTCCCGCTGGATGTGCGCGGAAGGCGTCCACCGTCTGGGGTTCTGATTACGTCGATCTGCAGGCCCAGTTCCTTCAAGACCGCAGATGCTACTTGACGGGTACTCTGATCAGTCCAGTTCGGGCTTTCGACCAGAAGGACGATTTCTTCCTTTCCAGCATCCGCTCGAAAATTCGTGAATGCGGCGACGCGCCCAGTGCGCAAGCCCAGGGCCACCTCGGCAACCGCCTCGACAAGGGACGCCGGATAGCTTTCTGCGCCACGCTTCAATACGTCCTTTCGCCTACCTGTCACGAAAAGGTGGCCATTCCTGAGAACGCCAAGATCGCCTGTGTCAAACCAATCACCAGCCTCAAGTCGTGGTTGCCCAAGATACCCAGAGATGACCGATGTACCCCGCACCATCACGTTACCTTCGCCGCCGTCGGCGACTGAAGCACCCGCATGATCAATGATCTGGACGTCGAGGCCATCTAATGGACGGCCGCACGAAACCACGCCATCTGTTTCTGACCAAGGCACTCCCCGTTCACCGCAAGAAATGCCGACGACCGTTTCTGCCATGCCATATGTCGGTTGCAAGACGCCCTTGGCGAGACCAGCCGGCCCATAAGCCTCTTCAAAGGCCCGAAGCACGCCCGGGAAAACAGCCTCACCGCCGATCCAAGCATATCTCAGCGAGCGAAGGTCCACATCGGTTGCACGCCGTCGCGACAGCAGTTTAAGTGCTGTCGGGGGAGTGGTCGTGACGGTCCCCTTATGGGTCGTTATGGCCTCCAGCCATGCGCCAGGTCTGCGCGCAAAATGGTCGGTTTCCATGAGCACCAGATCCGCGCCGGAACGGATCGACAAAAACACCGCCATCAAACCCATGTCGTGATAAAGCGGTGCCCAAGAAACCATGCGGTCTTCGGCGGAGATCCCGGTTCTGAGCGCAAGCGCGTCAAGGTTTGCTTCCAGCTGACCGAACCGGACCTCTGCCCCCCGCGCGTCGCCTCCTGTGCTTCCTGAGGTGAACTGAACAAAGGCCAAGTCTTGAGACCCGCGTCGTGCAATGAGCGATCTGGAGGCATTTGTGTCGACTAAAACTGCATCAGAAGCGAGAAGATCAACGCTCTCTATGATCTTAGTCACACTGTCAGGTAGGCGAGAGTTTGGCCTTTGGATGACCAGTCGTGGTTGCAGCACCGACAGGACGTTTTCCACGCGTTCTAGCGACCGCTCCGTTCCCGTCCGCCCGGCATAAGTCGGAAGCACACAAAAGGACACTCCGGCCATCCAGCATCCAAGCATGGCGGCCACATGATCCTGTCCTTCGGTCAACCAAAGCGCGACCCGATTACCGGGCGCGACGTTTCGGGACTTCAGCAAATCAGCGACCACCGCTCCTTGGCTCACAAGCGCCGCGCAGGAAACGTAGATGCCGT
>JBDSXE010000157.1:0-6789 GCA_039926325.1 Paracoccaceae bacterium
ATGAAATCATGGAATCGAAAGTTGTCTCCGGCGTCGCCCATTCCCGGGATGAGGCCAAACTGACGCTGGTCCGGGTAGAGGATCGCCCCGGCATCGCCGCCGCGATCTTTGGCCCCTTGGCCGACGCGGGCGTGAACGTTGACATGATCGTGCAGAACATCTCCGATCTGGAACACCCCGCCGACAAACGCGCCTATACCGACATGACGTTCTCTTGCCCGACCAATCAGGTTCTGCGCGCCCAAAAGGCAATGGAGGACGCCCGTACCGCCGGCCTTTTCGCCTATTCCGATCTGGTGGTTGACGCGGACGTTGCCAAAATCTCGGTCGTCGGCATCGGAATGCGGTCCCACGCCGGGGTTGCCGCCAAGATGTTCTCGGCCCTTGCCGCCGAGAATGTGAACATCAAGGTCATCGCCACGTCAGAGATCAAAATCTCTGTCCTGATCGACCGCAAATACATGGAACTCGCGGTGCAAGCCCTGCATGACGCGTTCGACCTCGACAAAGCCGGCTGAACCGGCATCTCATCAAGCGATCTGCGGCTTGATGAGTGATGCAACACGCGTCAGATCAAATTCAGGCCGACCGCAGCAATACCTTGGTCGAATTCACGACCGCCGCCACCTGCTCATACGCAATCCGCCGCTGATCCGACCCCGAGGATGACCGCAGCAGCACCAGTTTGGTTTCCTGCACGATGGCAGCCGCTTTGGCCGCCACGGCCGCAGGATTGGCTACTGCCGTCAGCGGACGGCTGGACCGATGGTTGCCCGCCTTGACCTTGGCCGCAGGCTTGCCGGGTGCCGCATTGGCTGCCGCCAGCGCATGCAGCTTGGCCGCCGCATCCAGCAGCGCCTTGCGCGCATCGCCGTAGCCCCCTTTGGCAGGCATCGCTTTGGCCGCTGCGGCAAACTGGTCGCTCAGGCAATCGACATTCAGTGCCGGATCGCCCACCGCCTGACAAAACGTGGTGCCAGAAGAAAGGTTCTCCACGATCTGGTCCGTCTCGTCCTGAGAAATCCCTTCGGCGTCGGCGGGGTCGTCTGCTGATGCGTCGGCATCGTCCGATGGCCCGGCAGCATCGCCACCACCGCCATCGTCCTGCACCTGAACCAATGGCAAACCAACTGGCCTACGCGATGACAAAATACCACCTGCATCACTGGCCATGCTTGCCAGCGGCAAGGCCAATGCGCCGGTCAAAAGCGCGCTCATCACGGTTTTCTGCAAATCGGACCGGCCTTTCCGGGCACCCGGCGGTGCCCGAACACTCCCCTACTTCTCGGTCATGCCTAAGCCGGAAACCTTCAAGCCGACCGCAGCAGAACCTTCGACGAGTTCACAACGGCAGCCACCTGCTCATACGCAATCCGCCGCTGATCCGACCCCGAGGATGAACGCAGCAGCACGGTGCTGGCCTCCGCAACGATTGCCTCGGCCTGTACCGCGACAGCGGCCGGGTCTTTTACCGGCACCAGGTTGCGATGCGGCGTTTCCCCGTTCTTTAGCGGCCGCAGCTTTGGCCCCTCGGCACGGTTGTCACGCGCCAGTTGGTGTAGTTTGTCCGACGCAACCAACAGCGCGTTCCTGATGCCGGAATAGCCACTGTCATAGGCCAATTGCTGTGCGATGAACCGGTACTGGTCGCTCAGACAGTCGATGTTCAGCCTTGGATCGCCCAGGCTTTCGCAAAAAGCCACACTATGCGCGAGGGCGTCGGTGATCGTTTTGGTCGCCGGAGGAGAGATGCCAACGGCATCTGCCGAAACGCCCGGCGGCAGCGACGGCGTCGTACCAGGGCGCGCGGAATCGCAACTGCCGACGCATTGAGAGCTGCAGCCGCCCTCACCACACGATTGGACCAGAATAACTGCCACCCCGTCATCCTGCGTGTGCGGAAAATCGACCATCCCCGTGACCATCGCAGCCGCCGGTAAAGCAGCCGCTCCTGTTAACAGCATCAACATCACAAAAATGCGGCTCACGATATCCTCCGGGCTCAAACGATCATAATACCGTGAACGGTAGAACGCCGCGCCCCATCCTGCAACAACCATTGCGGCCTTCGCCAAAAAATGGAACGGCACGACTGCCCGCACACTCCCGACCAACCCCCCTGTTCCATTTGGCGCACGCATATGGTCTAACCCGGATAAAAGGGGATCCTCGTCATGACCGAACGCAGCGAAAGCGACAGTCGCAAGCTTCTGCGCCGTCTGCGTGACGTGCTTGGAACGCCCGCCAAGGGTCAGGACCGGCTTGACAGCATCACCCACCTGATCGCCGACAGCATGAAGACAGAGGTATGCTCGATCTACCTTTTCCGCGATGCCGATACGCTGGAACTGTGCGCGACAGAAGGCTTGAACAAGGCCGCCGTCCACAAAACCCGTATGAAACTGGGCGAGGGGCTGGTGGGCCGCGTCGCCCGCACCGGCCTGCCCGTCAACACCGCCAATGCACCTGCGGAAAAGGGCTTTCGCTTCATGCCTGAAACCGGCGAGGAAATCTTTTCCTCGTTCCTCGGTGTCCCGATCCAGCGCGTGGGCGAGAAAGTGGGTGTGCTGGTGGTGCAATCAAAAGCCGCCCGCGCCTTCGTGGAAGACGAGATGGACGCGATCGAAGTCGTCGCAATGGTGCTGGCCGAAATGACCGAGCTTGGCGCTTTCGCAGGTGACGGCATGGGTGCACTGCACCGCCACCCCGCCCTGTTTCGCGGAGCCAGCGGCCAAGAGGGTGCGGCAGAAGGTCGGGTATGGCTGCATGAACCCCGCGTCGTTGTCACCAACCCGGTGGCCGATGATCCCCTGACCGAAATCGACCGCATCCGCGCCGCCGTTGGTGAACTTCGGGTGTCAGTCGATGATCTGCTAGAGGCTGAAAGTCTGGACAAAGATCAGAAAGCCGTCCTCGAAGCTTACCGCATGTTCGCCCATTCCCGCGGCTGGTTGCGCCGGATGGAAGAAGACATCCAGCGCGGCTTGTCCGCAGAGGCCGCCGTAGAAAAGGAACAGGGCACCGCCCGCGCCCGCCTTGAACAGGTGCCCGATGCCTATTTGCGCGAACGCTTGCAAGACCTTGACGACCTGTCCAACCGCCTGCTTCGCATCCTGACCGGTCAGGGCAAAGACACCGGCGCTGAAATGCCCGAAAATCCCGTCCTGATCGCCCGCAACATCGGCCCGGCAGAGTTGTTGGAATATGGTCGCAAACTGAAAGGCGTCGTGTTGGAAGAGGGCTCTGTCGGCTCGCACGCCGCTATCGTCGCCCGTGCGCTGGCCATTCCGCTGGTGATCCACGCCAGAGGCATTGTGCAAGAGGCCCTGAACGGCAACGCCATCCTTGTCGACGGTGACACCGGCGTCGTCCACCTCCGCCCGGACGAGGCTGTGGCACGCGGCTTCCGCGACAAGATCGCCATGCAGGCGGAGGCGCAGAAACGCTACGCCTCCTTGCGCGAACTGCCCGCCACCACAAAAGACGGCACCACGATCGAACTTCACATGAACGCCGGTCTGATGGCCGACCTGCCCTCGCTGGTCGGTTCCGGGGCCGAAGGCGTCGGCCTTTTTCGCACCGAACTGCAATTTCTGATCCGCAACAGAATGCCGCAACGTGCTGAACTTGCCTCACTTTATGCCCGCGTAATGGACGCTGCCAAAGGCAAGCCTGTAGCCTTCCGCACGCTCGACATCGGGTCTGACAAGGTTCTGCCCTACATGAAACCGAATGACGAGCCGAACCCCGCGATGGGCTGGCGTGCCATCCGCGTCGGCCTTGATAAACCCGGTGTCTTGCGGATGCAGTTGCAGGCGCTGCTACGGGCAGCCAACGGTCGCGCCCTGCAGGTCATGTTCCCGTTCATCACCGAGTTTGGCGAGTTCCAGATGGCCCGTAGCCACACCTTGCGCGAAATTCACCGCGAAAAAAGCCTTGGCCACACCACGCCTGAACGCATTGAGATCGGTGCCATGCTGGAAACCCCCAGCCTCGCCTACGCCCCCGATGCGTTCTTTGAACTGTCGGATTTCATCTCGATCGGGGGCAATGACCTCAAGCAGTTCTTCTTCGCCGCCGACCGCGAAAACGAACGGGTCCGCAAACGGTACGACACGCTGAACCTGTCTTTTCTGGCCTTCCTTGAACACGTCGTAGCCCGCTGCGCGCCGTTCAATACCAAACTCAGCTTCTGCGGTGAAGATGCTGGTCGCCCGATCGAAGCCGTGGCACTTGCCGCCATCGGCCTGCGCCGCCTTTCGATGCGCCCCGCCTCCATCGGCCCGGTCAAAGCGCTGTTGCGCCGCATTGATCTGTCCCAGGCCCGCGCCGTCATCGACAAATCCCGCGCCGACGGTGACGAAAGCGCCCGCCCCGCCCTGATGGAATGGCTTGCAACGCAGGGCGAGTGAGCGGCGGATTACCCCCGCCCAATCCTTTCCCTCAGCACAAGCCGCCAGCACCGCTCGCGACCGGTGATTTCGACGAAACAGGCGAACACCGCCGTCCGTCAACGGACTCCTAATAAAAACAACAAACTATATTAAAAACAAAGGCTTGCCCATATTTTCACGCGTGAAACTCACGCCCGATGCGGCAATATCTTCGCTTGCGAAAACGCCAGCATCACCGCCTCGGTCCCATGAATCTCTGAAAGCCGCATCAATCGGAACCTGATCCGGGCAATCTCGCGGTAATAATTGATGAACACCACATTCAGCGCCGCCCCCGTCGCCGCCCCCACCAAAGGCACCGCCTGCGCCGCCAGTTTTTCCCCCATCACCAGCGCCAGCCGCGGCGCCACTGTCGCGATCACCCGCTGCAAAGTCGGCCCCACCGCCGCCACCCGTGCCGACAGAAACGCGGTGTTTACCCCGTCATCAGCCCGTAAAGGACTGCCAGCCGAGAATACATCCAGACACGCCAGCCTGATCGCCTCGTGATCAGGATCATAGCCCGCCGCAACCGCCTCGCGCCGGATCGCGTGCAGGATGATCGTGACCGTCACCGGCAGCTCCACCAGCGACCCCGCCAGCCCCGCCGCCCCACCAGCCGCCCCGGTCGCCATCGCCGCGAAGGTCGCGCCGCGCCGTCCCAAATCAGGCGCATACGATCCGACCTTGGCCGCCTCATGCGCCAGTTCCAGCGCCCGCGCCGTCAACCGCTCCAACTCGGCGCGCAGCTTGGGCGACAGTTTGTCCAGCTGCGCCTCGATCCCGCCGCCCAACCGGTTGATCAGCCGCAAGAACGGCCCGTTGGCCCGCCCCGCCGCATAGGCAAGGCTGTCAATCTCGACTCCCAGTTCAGGCGGGCGAATGGCGGGCAAATTATCCATGCCCAATGATATGGGGCATTACGCCCCCACTGCAACACCCGTGGCCTTTGTCACCAGCCCGCGAACCTTGTCCCAAGCGCCCGCCTTCAACGCCAGCCCCAGCACCCGGTCCGGGTTGGTTGGCGGTGGCATTTCCACGCCCTCCAGCCGGGTAAACCCGAACCGCCGGTAATATGGCGCGTCACCAACCAGCATCACGCGCTCCCACCCCGTCCGTCGCGCCTCCGCCAGACTTTCGTTGATCAAGAGCCCGCCCAACCCCTCGCTTTGCCGGGTAGGGTGAACCGCGACCGGACCCAGCAGCAACACATCCTCGCCACCAACTTCGATTGGCCAAAAGCGGATCGCAGCGGCCAGGGTGCCATCATCATCGCGCACAACCAGGCAAAGCGCGGCAACCGTTGGCACGCCGTCCCGCAATCTATAAGAAGACAACGCAGTACGACCGGGCGAAAAGCACAGGTCATACAGCGCCTCAACCTCCCACCAGTCGCCTTCAACCTCTTCTTCCAGCCTGTACACGCACTGCCCCTTAGAATCGCCCCCTCTTGGAATTCGGGGCAAAACGCCCGTAACATGGCGACAGTCCCGGATCAAACCCCGAAAGCCCCCGCATGTTCTACCGCCCCGCCGACGGCCACGGCCTGCCACATTCCCCGTTCTACGCGATCGCCACTCCCCGCCCGATCGGCTGGATTTCAACGCGCGCGCAACACGGCGACAACCTTGCCCCCTACTCGTTTTTCAACGCCATCGCCGACGACCCGCCGCAAGTCATGTTTGCGGGTGGCGCCAAGGATTCCATCGCCAATATCCGCGAAACCGGTGTCTTTGCCGTGAACGTGGTGGCAGAGGCGATGCTGCACCAGATGAATGCCACCTCCGCCCGCCTGCCCCACGGCACCGACGAATTCATCCACGCCGGGATCGAAAAGGCCGAATGCCGGACCATCGACTGCCCCTGTGTCGCCGCCACCCCCGCAACGCTGGAATGCCGTCTGAACCAGATCATCCAGCTGCGTGGCGACGACAACTTCATCGTCCTCGGTGAGGTTACCGGCATCCACCTGCGCGATGACTGCCTGAAAGACGGCCGTTTTGATCTGACCAGCTACCACCCGGTCGCCCGCCTCGGCTACAAGGACTACACCATCGTCCGGGATCTATTCGCGATGGACCGCCCAAAGACCTAAGGCCATGCCGGAACAACGCCTTACGCGAGCAGCAAAGTCCTATGCTTTCCAGCCATAGACCTCCAACTCCGGCTGACGTCCTGCAAATTCATCTTTTCAAAAATATCCCAAGGGGCGATGAGCGCCCGGAAAATCTTCCAGTGGATAATTTTCAAAGAAGAGCGCCGCACACACTTGCGCGGCCAGGGGGTGTGAACCCCCCGCCCGAGCCGTGGTCCAAGTGCTGCCTTCGCCGCACCAACCTGTGAATATTCAGTTAAC
>JBDSXE010000158.1:0-5376 GCA_039926325.1 Paracoccaceae bacterium
GACGATCTGCGCCGCCATTCCGAACAGGATGATGAGGGGATGGCCCTGATCATGGTGATGGCGCTTGGTGCCGTCGGGGTGGCCTTGGCTTCTGTCGGGCTGGTCCTATCCCAGAAATCCGATTCCCTGGTAGAGAATGTCCTTGCCCTAACCGCCGTGCTGTTTGGTTGGGCCGTGTTGCACATGCTGGCCGCTTATCGCTATGCGCACCTGTATTACTCGCCCGACCCTGACGAGGGGCTGAACTTCCCGGGCCGCGTCGGTGCCGATCTGGATGGTTGGGATTTCCTGTATTTCGCCTACACCATCGGCATGACGGCTCAGGTTTCGGATGTCGAGGTGACGACCTCGGCCCTGCGCCGCGTCGTCCTGTTGCACTCGATGGGGTCATTCTTCTACAACACGGTCATTCTGGCACTTGCCGTCAATGCCGGGCTGGCCCTGAGCCATTGAGGTTACGATGCCACTGATCTACTTCGCCGCACCCGCGCTTTGGCCGGAATACCGCGACCTTTTGCCCGGACTTCTGGCCGAATCCGGCATCGCGTCGCAAATCGTGACCGAAGCCGCCGATCCTGCGGCGGTCGATTACATCATCTATGCCCCCTCGTCGCCTTTGCAGAACTTTACGCCGTTCACGAATTGCAAGGCGGTGCTTAATCTATGGGCGGGGGTAGAGCGTATCGTGGGCAACCAAACCCTGACGCAGCCGCTGTGCCGCATGGTCGAAAGCGGGCTTTCCGAGGGGATGGTCGAATGGGTCGTCGGCCATGCTCTGCGGCACCACCTCGGCATGGACCGCCACATCGTCAATCCTGAACACGTCTGGGATGCGACCTGCCCCCCCCTCGCACGTGAGCGTCGTGTGGCGATGCTCGGGATGGGCGAACTTGGACTGGCCTGCGCCCGCGCCCTTATGGCGTTGAACTTCCGTGTGACTGGGTGGAGCCGTAGCGCAAAGCAGATCGACGACATTGCCGTGCTGCATGGCGAAGCAGGTTTGGAGGCCGCCCTGCACGACGCAGATATCGTCGTCACCCTTCTGCCCAAGACGCCGGAAACCGAGAATTTGCTGAATGCCCGCCGCCTTGCCATGCTGAAACCCGGCGCATTCATCCTCAACCCCGGCCGCGGCCCGTTGATCGACGACGATGCCCTCCTCGCCGCGCTGAATTCCGGCCACATCGGCCACGCCACGCTCGACGTTTTCCGCATCGAACCGCTGCCCAAAGATCACCCGTACTGGACCCACCCCCGCGTTACGGTCACCCCCCACATCGCCGCCGATACAAGGCCGTTGGGAGCCGCCCGCGTTCTGGTCGAAAACATCCGGCGCGGCGAAGCAGGAGAGGCTTTGCTGCATCAGGTAGACCGCACCCTCGGCTACTGACTTCCCCCTTTCATCTTTTCAAAAATATCCCACGGAGGTCCGGGGGTGTGAAACCCCCGGCAGGTGCCGCCAAATCGACGGAAACATAGCTCGGGAAACCTTCTTGACAGTATTCCGTTAAACCGCGACCGTCATCGCAACCGGGGAGATGACTCGCGAATGCGAGCGAATGCCACAACGATTCAATTCGCGCCGATGATCTGGAATGAAACCGCCGCGGTGCGGATCATTCCGGTGGTCAGCCATGCGAACAGGGTGCAGGCAACGCCGTATGGGCTGCCCGATGCAATGCTTGAAATCCGCGCCGACCTGATCGCCCCAGCGCAAGCCGGGGACCAAAGGGTGGAATTGTGTGCTCCGGTCCTGAACATGGGGCTGGTAGAGATTCAGCGGCAAGCCAAAGCCGGCTAACCTGCGGCTCACGCCAGAAATGGCCCGGACAGCGGGCGCAATCAATCAGGGGAGATACCGGACATGGCCGGCAATATGAATTTGGACGAACTCAAAGCGGCTGTCGAAAAGGGAACAATCGACACGGTGATCGTGGCAGGCATCGACATGCAGGGCCGCCTGATGGGCAAACGGTTCGAGGCGCATTTTTTCGTCAACGGCGGCTATCAGGAAACCCACTGCTGCAACTACCTGCTGGCCGTGGATATGGAGATGAACACGGTCCAGGGCTACAAATCGACCAACTGGGCCACCGGTTACGGCGACTATGTGATGAAGCCCGATCTGGACACCATGCGCCCGCTGCCGTGGCTGCCTGGCACTGCGCTGGTCCTTGCCGACCTGCTGGATCACCACACCCACGAAGAAGTCGCCCACTCGCCACGCGCCATTCTGAAACGTCAGGTCGCCCGCGCACGCAAACTGGGGCTGGAACCGATGATGGCGACCGAACTGGAATTCTACCTGTTTGAGAACAGCTACGAATCCCTGCGCGACAACGGCTTCCGCGGGCTTACGCCGATCTCCGCCTATAACGAAGATTACCACATCTTCCAGACCACCAAGGAAGAGGATGTGATGCGCGCCGTCCGCAACGGCCTTTACGGGGCGGGTGTCCCGATCGAGAATTCCAAGGGCGAGGCGGACGCCGGGCAGGAAGAGGTGAACTACAAATACTCCGACGCGCTGGACACCGCCGACAACCACACCATCGTCAAGCATGGCATCAAGGAAATCGCCTGGACCAAGGGCCGTTCCGTCACGTTCATGGCCAAGTACGACCACCGGAAGGCCGGTTCGTCGTCGCACGTCCACCAATCGCTGTGGACCAAGGATGGCAAACCCGCCTTCTTCGACCATGACAAAGAACACGGCATGTCCGACCTGATGCGGCACTACATGGCCGGGCAGCTGGCATACGCCCGTGAAATCACGGTGTTTCTGGCGCCCTACGTCAACAGCTACAAACGCTTCACCGTCGGCATGTTCGCGCCCACCAAAGCCGTGTGGAGCGCGGACAACCGCACCGCCGGTTTCCGTGTCTGTGGTGAGCATTCCAAGGCGATCCGCGTCGAATGCCGCATTCCCGGCAGCGATGTGAACCCTTACCTCACCTGTGCCGCCCTGCTTGCAGCGGGGCTTGAGGGGATCGAGAAGAAGATGGCGCTGGAGCCAGAGATGAAGGGCGATATGTATCAGGCCGGCGGCATCCGTGAAATCCCGCACAATCTGCGCGAGGCGGCGGATCTGCTGAACGGATCCCAGATGCTGCGGAAAGCTTTCGGCGATGACGTGGTGGACCACTATCACCATAACGCCAAATGGGAGATTTCGGAAACCGACCGCGTCGTCACGGATTTCGAACTTCAACGCCTGCTGGAACGCGCGTAACCTACGGTCGGGTTTGACCCCACCTTTCAGAAAGCGGTGGGGCAAAACCTCACCCTACGAGGATAATATGAAACCGATCCAACTGATCTCGCCCGTTGATGGCAGCGTCTACGCCGAACGGATGCCGCTGTCGCAAGATGCTGCCACGGCAATGGTTGCGCGCGCCAAGGCCGCGCAAAAGCCGTGGGCGGCGCGGCCTCTGGCCGAACGTATCGCCTTGGTCAAACAGGGCGTCGCCAATCTGAATGACATGAAAGACCGCGTGGTCGACGAAATCGCTTGGCAAATGGGCCGCCCGACCCGCTTTGGCGGTGAATTCGGCGGCGTAAACGCGCGGACTGACTACATGTCCGAAATCGCCGCCGAAACGCTTGCGCCGAAGATGGTCGAGGATAGCGACAAATTCCGCCGCTACATCGCCCGCGATCCGGTGGGCGTGGTGTTTATCGTGGCCCCGTGGAACTATCCCTACCTGACCACGATCAATACGCTGGTTCCGGCCCTGATTGCGGGCAACTCCGTCGTGCTGAAACACGCGTCCCAAACCATGCTGGTGGGCGAGCGTCTGGCAGAGGCGTTCCACGCCGCTGGCATCCCCGCTGATGTGTTCCAGAACGTCGTGCTGGATCACGCCACTACCGAGGCCCTGATCGCCGCCCGTTCGTTTGGCTTCGTCAACTTCACCGGCTCTGTCGGTGGCGGTCAGGCGATGGAGCGTGCGGCGTCTGGCACGTTCACCCCTCTCGGTCTGGAACTTGGCGGCAAAGACCCTGCCTACGTCCGCGCCGACGCGAATCTGGATGCCGCTGTCGATACGCTGATGGACGGCGCGATGTACAACGCGGGCCAATGCTGCTGCGGGATCGAGCGGATTTATGTCCATGAATCGCTCTACGATGCCTTCGTCGAGAAATCCGTCGCCTGGGTCAACGCTCTGAAGCTTGGCAATCCGTTCGACGCCACCAGCACCCTCGGCCCGATGGCCAACAAGCGTTTTGCATCGGTCGTGCGCGACCAGATTGCCGAAGCGATTGCCCAAGGTGCCAAGCCCCTGATCGACCCGGCCCACTTTCCGGCCGATGATGGTGGTGCCTACCTCGCCCCGCAAATCCTGGTCAACGTCACCCACAAGATGCGGGTGATGATGGAAGAATCTTTCGGTCCTGTCGTCGGCATCATGAAGGTCCGCGACGACGCCGAGGCCCTTAAACTGATGAACGACAGCCCCTATGGCCTGACCGCCTCTGTCTGGACCCAGGATTATGATACCGCCGCCGCGCTTGGCCAACAGATCGAAACCGGCACCGTGTTCATGAACCGCGCCGATTATCTTGACCCGGCCTTGTGCTGGACAGGCTGCAAGGATACCGGGCGCGGCGGATCGCTTTCCTATCTGGGCTTCCATTCGGTGACCCGCCCGAAATCCTATCACTTGAAGAAGGTGTGACCAGATGACTCAAACCGTTTCCCATTCTGTTCCGAACCGGAACTGGTCTTACCCGACCGCCATCAAATTTGGCGTGGGCCGGATTTCCGAACTGGCCGAACATTGCAAGGCGACAGGCATCAAGAAGCCGCTTCTTGTGACGGACAAGGCGCTGGCTTCGCTGCCGATCACCACAGCCGCGCTGGACAGCCTTGCCGCTGCAGGTCTTGGCCGCGCGGTATTCTCAGAGGTTGACCCCAACCCGAACGAGAAAAACATGGCGGACGGGATCAAGGTTTATCTGGCGGGCGACCATGATGGTGTGATCTGCTTTGGTGGCGGCTCTGCGCTGGACCTTGGCAAGATGATCGCGCTGATGGCGCATCAGGACCCGGCGCTGTCGGTCTGGGATCTGGAGGATGTGGATGACTGGTACACCCGCGCCGATGCCAGCAAGATCGCGCCCATCATCGCCGTACCGACCACCGCCGGCACGGGGTCCGAGGTTGGTCGCGCGGGTGTCCTGACCAATTCGGCGACGCACAAGAAAAAGATCATCTTCCACCCCAAACTGATGCCCGCCGTGGTCGGGACGGCGATGATCGGGGCGATCTTGCTGGCATCCGCCCGCGTCCACCAGTCATCCACATCTTCCAGATCCCAGACCGACAAGTCGGACCGTTGATGGGCCATCAGCGCAATCATCTTGCCCAGATCC
>JBDSXE010000159.1:0-3468 GCA_039926325.1 Paracoccaceae bacterium
CCCCGGTGCCGGATATACGTCGGTGTCGACCATGCTTTTGCCCGGCGACCGGTTGTTTCTGGTGTCGGATGGCGTGACCGAGTGTCCCGATGCGTCGGGCGCTGAACTGGGTAGCGACGGGTTGGCAACGATGTTGCGACAGTCAGCGCATCTGCCAAGCTCCGCGCTGCTGGAGGCGCTGCTGTGGGATTTGTCAGTTCATGCCGGGGGTGAGGTTTTCCCTGACGACGTTTCCGGTCTGATGTTCGACTATATCGGTGCGGGCTAACCCAACACTTTGGCCAACATCGCGCGGTCGCCTTCGTTTCCCAGAATCTTCAGTGCAACCTCTGCCGTTGTCCAGATTGCGGTATGGCCAGCCTCGCTTGGCGGACCAAGGCGGAGTGTCGGGCGGGCGATGAAGATCGAGCAGACCTTTTCCGCCCATTTGTCATATTCCGGCATGTAGGTGAAACGGCGGAAAATGCCGACAAAACGCGGGGTAGAGATGTGCCAGCCCGTTTCCTCGAATACTTCGCGGTGCAGGGCGGCGATGGGGTTTTCGCCGGGGTCGATGCCGCCACCCGGCAGTTGATATTCTGGCAGCGGGTCTGCCTGATGGGTCAGTAGCACCGCTTTGCCATCCGTCAGCACACCATACACGCCTGCCCGCCTGCGATAGCGTTGGCCTGACCTGATTGCCTCACCATAGCGTTTGATCATACGACCCCCTTGGTAGCCCGATTGCCCTGACTATATAGGCGCGGTATGCCAAGCCTTATGGCGCAAGGAAACCCTATGACCACCGGAACGCAAATTACCTGGGACGATAGCGTCCTGCCCTTTCAACTTGACCGCTCAGACATTCGCGGGCGCGTGGCGCGGCTGGATGGCGTGCTGGGCGAAGTGTTGAAGCAACATCACTACCCCGCGCAGATCGAGGCGCTGGTAGCTGAAGCCACCTTGTTGACCGCGCTGATCGGCCAGACCATCAAGCTGCGCTGGAAGCTGTCGTTGCAGATCCGCGGTAAGGGTCCGGCAAGGCTTATCGCAACCGATTACTACGGGCCGTCCTCCGAGGGCGAGGCGGGCCGCATCCGCGCCTATGCCAGTTTTGACGTGGATCGACTTGATCCCGATGCGACGCCGTTCAGCCAGATTGGCGAAGGGTATCTGGCAATGATGCTGGACCAAGGCGAAGGCACCGTGCCGTATCAAGGGTTTACGCCAATCGCCGGAAGCTCGATTTCCGATTGTGCAGAGACGTATTTTGCCCAATCGGAACAACTGCCAACCCGGTTTGCCGTGACGTTTGGCAAAAGCCAGTTGCCGGGCAAGGCAGCGCATTGGCGGGCCGGGGGTGTCATGTTGCAGCATATGCCGAAGGTCGGCGGAACGGTCGCGGCTGAGGCGGGCTCGGGTGAGGGTGGGCTTTTGACCCATGTCGATATTCTGGCGGGCAATGAGGCAGAAAACTGGAACCGGGCCAACGTGCTGCTGGACACGGTTGAGGACATGGAGCTGATCGGGCCGACAGTCGCGCCGACGGACCTGTTGGTGCGGCTGTTCCATGAAGAGGAGCCGCGGGTGTTTGACGCAACGCCGGTGCGGTTTGGCTGTTCCTGTTCGGCGGAAAAGGTTCGCAGTACGATGTCGATCTATTCGCAGCGCGACATCAAGACGATGACGACCGCCGCTGGAACCGTAACCGCCGATTGCCAGTTTTGTGGCGCGCATTACGTGTTCGACCCGAAAACGCTGGGATTCGAGGCGCAGGCTGCGTCTGGCGATGACGCATGACGAGCCGCGCCTGATTGCTGCGCTGTCGCGGCAATCGGGCGAATCGTCCGACTTTGACCTAAACCCGGCGGTGGAATTGCCGCAGGGCCGCATCCTTAGATCGGCTGCCGTACTTGTTGCATTAGTGGAACGCGGCGGTCAGACGCAAGTCATCCTGACCAAACGCGCCTCACATCTGAAACACCACCCGGGCCAGATCGCGTTTGCCGGCGGCAAGCTGGAGGACGGCGATGCCGGTCCCGAGGCTGCTGCATTGCGCGAGGCGGAGGAGGAAATTGGCTTGCTGCCCGCCAGCGTCGCTGTGTTGGGTCGGTTGCCTGCCCATGAAACCGTGACCGGATTCTCTGTCATTCCGATTCTGGCGGTTATTCACGACGATTTCGCATTTCGCGCCGATCCCAGCGAGGTAGAGGAGGTTTTCACGGTGCCGCTGGCACATGTGATCAATCCAAACCGTTACACGATTGAAAAACGGCTGTGGCGGGGGGATTGGCGCAGGTACTATGCAGTGCCTTATGGGCCGTATTACATCTGGGGGGCCACGGCGCGGATATTGCGCGGGCTGGCAGAGCGGATGCGGGAATGAGGATCGCGGCGGACTGGATTGACCGGGATGGTACGCAAGCGTTGTGTGCGGCACTGCGGCTGTCGGGGTATCGCGCGTATTTCGTTGGCGGTTGCGTCAGGAATGCTTTGCTTGGTTTGCCCGTCGCGGACATCGACATCGCCACGGATGCGCTGCCGGCTGCCGTGATAAGAACTGCCGAAGAGGCGGGGTTCAAAGTTATCCCGACCGGGATTGATCATGGAACAGTCACTGTCATTGCCAAAGGGGTGATCCACGAGGTCACCACTTTTCGCCGCGATGTTGCGACAGACGGGCGTCGTGCCACGGTGGCGTTTTCGGATGACATTGCCGAGGATGCGGCCCGGCGGGATTTCACCATGAACGCGCTGTACGCCGAAGCTTCGGGGCGGGTGATTGACCCGCTGGGTGGCATGGCTGATCTGCGGGCGCGCCGGGTGCGTTTTGTCGGTGATCCGCATCAGCGCATCCGTGAGGATTACCTGCGAATCCTACGGTTTTTCCGATTTCACGCGGTTTATGGCGACCCGGAAGCCGGGATTGACGCCGAAGGGCTGGCCGCCTGCGCCGAGCTTGCCGATGGCGTTGAGACGCTGTCGCAGGAACGGATCGGCGCGGAAATGCGAAAGCTGCTGGCGGCACCTGACCCTGCGCCGTCGATTGCCAGCATGGCGCAAGCGGGGGTGTTGGCGCGCGTGTTGCCGGGGTCAAGTGAGCGGGGTTTGGCACCGCTTGTCCACCTGGAGGGTGGTATGGCGCCGCGCTGGCAAAGGCGGCTGGCGGTGCTGGGCGGTCAGGCCGACAGGTTGCGACTAACGCGGCAGGAAGATGCCGAATTGGGCAAGATCAGAGACGAAATAGGCTCTACGCTGGCGCCTGCCGGATTGGGTTGGAAGCTGGGGGAGGTTGCGGCGCAGGATGTCGTGCTGTGTCGGGCGGCGATTCTGGAGACACCGTTACCGCAGGATTGGCGCGCCGAAGTGCAGCGTGGGGCGCAGTCGGTTTTCCCGGTAAGCGCCGCCGATTTGATGCCAGAGTTGCATGGACCGGAGATTGGCGCGCGGTTGAGATTGCTGCAAGCCGGATGGCTGGCGAGCGGGCTG
>JBDSXE010000160.1:0-6561 GCA_039926325.1 Paracoccaceae bacterium
TCCATGCCGACTCCCTAAATCACCGCGCACATGAACTTTCAGATATCGACATCAATTATGTCATAATTGTGGCAAAGCTTCGCAAGCTATTGAATCTAAACGGCTCCCCGGACCGTCCAAATCTGGACACCTTGACTCTTCCTGGCGGCCTGCCCCAGATACCAGCCACCCACCGGAGCGTTCCCATGCCGAATTTCGACGCCGAACTCGAAGCCCGCCTCGTCCGCTACGCCGCCATCGACAGCCAGTCCGATGACGAGGGTGCAAGCTCCCCCTCCACCGAAATCCAGCTGACGCTGCTGAACCTCCTGCTGCAGGAACTGACCGACCTCGGCGCATCAGAGGTTGAACTGACCGACTACGGCACGGTCCTCGCTAGCCTTCCCGGCAATACGGCCGGCCCCGTAATGGCCTGGCTCGCCCATGTCGACACCGCCCCGCAGTTCAACGCCACCGGCGTCAAACCCCGCGTCATCCACGGCTACAACGGCGGTGCGATCACCTACCCCGACAACCCGAACGTGACCCTGTCGCCCGATCACTCGCCCTATCTTGCAACCAAGCAGGGCCACGACATCATCACCGCCAGCGGCCTGACCCTACTTGGGGCCGACGACAAGGCCGGCGTCTCGATCATCATGACCGCCGCCCGCCACCTGTTGCAAAACCCCGATATCCCCCACGGCCCGATCCGCATCGCCTTCACCCCGGATGAGGAAATCGGCCGCGGCGTCAACGCCCGCCTCCCCGCCGACTTGAAAGCCGACTTCGCCTTCACCTTCGACGGCGGCGCAGTGGGAGAGATTGAATACGAAAGCTTCTCTGCCGATGGTGCCATCGTCAAAATCACCGGCGTGTCCGCCCACCCCGGCTATGCCAAGGGCAAGCTCGTCAACGCGCTGACGCTGGCGGCCAAGATCATCACCACCCTGCCAGCCGCGCAAACCCCCGAACTGACCGGCGATCGCGATGGTTTCATCCACCTTCTGGAACTGACCGGCACCGCCGCCGAATGCAGCCTGAAATTCATCCTGCGCGACTTTGAACGCGACGGCCTCGCCGCCAAGGGTGCGCTGCTACAACAGGTCTGCGCCGCGATCCAGGCGACCGCCGCCCGCGCCACCGTGACCTGCACAATCAAACCGCAATACCGCAACATGCGCTACTGGCTTGAAAAAGACATGACCCCGGTCGATCTGGCCCGCGCCGCAGCCCGCGCCGTAGGGATAGAGCCGGTGTCCGTTCCGATCCGTGGCGGCACCGATGGCTCTCGACTGACCGAAATGGGCATCCCCGCGCCCAACATCTTTACCGGGATGCAGGAAATCCACGGCCCGCTAGAGTGGATCAGCGTGCAAGATATGACCGTCGCCACCAACTTGTGCGTCCACCTCGCCCAACTCGCGGCCAAACAATAACCCGCCAGTTTGTCTAAAATTTCGTTTCATCTTTTCGAAAATATCCTCCCGGGGTCCGGGGGTGGAAAACCCCCGGCGGTCCGCAAAGCAAACCATGCCCATCTCACCCTACCTCGCGCCCAACTTCTACGCCGACGCCCTTGCCAAAGGCCGTCACCGCGACATCGTCGGTGGCCGCTGGGATGAAACCGGCCGCGCCCAGATGGCGCTTTTGCTTCAGGCTGGCCTGCAACCCCATCACACCCTCCTCGACATCGGCTGCGGCTCGCTGCGGCTTGGTTGCAAGGCCGTCTCTTACCTCGACCCCGGCAACTATTGGGGCACCGACCTGTCCGCCGAACTTATGGCACAGGGCCACCAGACCGAACTTGCCGACCCCACCCGCCTGAACCCCGACCACCTGATCCAGGACGACAACTTCGCCTTCCCGAACGTCCCCCCGACCATCGACTACGCCATCGCCTTTGCCGTCTTTACCCACCTGCCGCTAACCCAACTGCGTCACGCCCTCGGCCAAATCCACGCCCGCTTTCCCACCCTGCAACACCTGCTTTTCACCGTCTTCTTGGGCCCTGACACCCCCAGCCACCGCCAACCCGACGGTGTTGTCACCCACGCCACCCGCGCCCCCTATCACTTCGCCGCCGCCGAAGTCCTCGACCTCGCGCAAGCGACCGGTTTTACAGCCCAACTCCACACCACTCGTCTGCCGCGCGGCCAAATCCTCTGCACCGCCCGCCGTGCAGGATAAAGCCGCCAGGAATGGTCCCGGCGGCCTTCACCATCAAACCGCTGTCACAGCCCGAGCGCCGCGCGCAATTCGGCCTTCGCCGCCGCAAACTCGTCCTTGTAGTCGGGGTGCGTCGAAATGGTCTGGGCGATCACGCTACCCGAAATGCGGGCTGCCTCGATGTCGGTGGGATAGTGTACCCCTGCGACAACCCGGTTCTGACCATATTCCCAAGCGCGCGCCATGATTTCGGTCCGCTTTTCCGGCACCATCTCGCTCAATACGATTCCCATCAATGTGCCCAACGTGGCGTGGCCTGACGGATAGGCGCCCGACTTCGACAATTCGACGATCGGCTTGACCAGATCGCTGTACATGTAGGGGCGTGGCCGTTTCCATTCCTTTTTGGCCGGATCGACGACAGCGCCTTCGGTCGCGGCGATACGATCAAAGAACGCGCTGAATTTCGGCAGGTTTTCCGCCGTGAATTTCGGATTGTCGATCACATTGGCAAAGCGCCAGACCTCCTCGGCGTCATCCGCTGTCGCAAGCGCGGCCTGTTCCGGCGTTCGCGTAACCTGCCAGGTCAGAATAACACCCAGTTCTGCCTTTGTCGTGGCGGAATCATCTGCCGGCGGTGGCGGCAGGATGGCAACAAGATCAATCTCGGCGGCATCCGAGAACGGCTTGGCATCGTCGGCAAAGACTGGGAACGCGACTGCCATCGCAAGCGCGACGGTGACGATCTTGGCAAGTTGGCGCATGGCTTTTCTCCTTCAGCGTGCTGATTGGTGCAGCTATCAGCCGATTGTTCGATTTTCGTGACAGCTGCAGGCCGAGGGTCCGGTTTTCCCTACCCCCACTGCACTTGCTTTCAAATCACATACCCCCGATCATACGCCACCTTTGATCGGAGGATTTTATGCGCTATATTTTGCCCGCCCTTTTCCTGACTTTTGCCTGCCCCGCCTACGCCGAAACCATCTCTGCCGAAATCGGCCGCACCGGCCTTGCGGCGACCGAAGCGCGGCTTGGCGCCCTGCTCACCCCGACCGATGAGGAACGCTTTGCCCTTGGCGGCGTAGAATTTCTGCGTGCCATCGAGGGCACCTTTCAGGACCGCTGGACTGCCGGCATGACCGACCGCACCGGAATGCTGCCGCTTCTTCGACTGCCGCTAGAGGATAATCCCAACCCTGCGCCGTTTGACCCAAAGATGATCGTCAACGTTTTCGCCCACGCCGCTGACAAGCTGGCCAAAGCGCAGACCGCGCTCACTGCCATTCCAGAGTCCTCCGACTTTGGGCTAGAGATCGCGCTGGATGACATCTGGTTCGACGTCAACTCCGACGGCGCGCGCAGCAAGGGCGAAGGCATCGCTGACATCCTTGGACCCGAAGTTCTGGGTGGCATGGACGAAAGCGGCACCGCACCGCAACCCCTGCCCACCGTCCGCTTCGATGTGGCCGACGCCGCCTGGCTTGCCGCCTATTCCGACATGCTCGGCGGTATCTGCGCCGCCGTCCGCGCCTATGATCCGACCGAACCGATCACCCGCGTCATGACCGCCCGCGCCAAGATGGAGACTTTCGGCCGTGTCGAGGCCGACCCCTTCTTCGGCGGCAACAGCAATCCCGATGTGTTCGACATGATCGCCATGATCCTGGCCACCCTGAACCAGACGCCCGATAAGGCGCTGATGGCCGAAGGTCAGACCCATTTCCTGAACATGGTCGCCGAAAATCGACAGTTCTGGACCCGCGTGGCCGCTGAAAAGGATAATGTCCACGAATGGCTGCCGAACGATAACCAGCAGTCCGCTCTGGGCATTGACGTTCCCCCCGGCACTGGTGCTGCCTGGATGGTGATGCTGTCCGACTTCGAGGCTGTGATGAAAGGCGAAAAACTCATCCCCTACTGGCGCATCGACGGCCCTGCCGGGATCAACGTCGCCAAGATGTTCACCGATCCGCGCCCAATTGACGTTGCTGGCTGGATTCAGGGGTGGGATGCATTGCCCTACTTGGAAAAGGGACCACTCGTAAGCAACGAAAGCACCGATGCCTTTGACGCGTTGACCTCTGGTCGCGCCATGCTGTTCGCACTCTATCTTAACTAAGCGGTAAGTTACGATTTCGTGACCTGTGATCACAGAAAAATTTCCTGTGATCACAAATGTCGCTTTTCCTGGCCTTCATGCTGAATCCTGTCTTGTCCCCGGCTATTGTTGTGTCATCACGCGGCAAATCCAGCGGATAAGGCGCAGACATGAACATCCACGAATATCAAGCCAAGGCGCTTCTTCGCAGCTATGGAATACCCGTGTCGGACGGTCGTCCGGTGATGCGGGCAGAGGAAGCCAAGACCGCCGCTGGCGAACTTGATGGCCCGCTCTGGGTGGTCAAGGCGCAAATCCACGCCGGTGGCCGTGGCAAAGGCCACTTCAAGGAACCCGAGGCTGGCGAAAAAGGCGGGGTCCGTCTGGCCCGCTCGGTCGGTGAAGCCGCCGAATTTGCCCGCCAGATGCTGGGTCGTACCCTCGTCACAGTCCAGACCGGCCCGGCTGGCAAACAGGTTAACCGCATCTACATCGAAGACGGTTCTGAAATCGCCCGCGAACTGTACCTTGCCGTCCTGATCGACCGCGCCACCAGCCGCATTTCCTTCGTCTGCTCCACCGAAGGCGGCATGAGCATCGAAGACGTCGCTCACGACACCCCCGAGAAAATCCTGTCCTTCGACATCGACCCCGCCTCTGGCCTGTCGGATTTCCACGGCCGCCGCGTCGCCTTTGCCCTTGGGCTAGAGGGCAATCAGGTCAAGCAATGCGTCGCCATCGTGAAGGCGCTCTACAAACTCTTCATCGAAAAAGACATGGAGATGCTGGAGATCAACCCCATCGTCGTCCTCAAGGACGGCAATCTGAAACTCCTCGACGCCAAGATGAGCTTTGACGGCAACGCCATGTACCGCCACCCCGACATCGCCGCACTGCGCGACGAATCCGAGGAAGACCCCAAAGAACTCGCAGCCTCCAAGTTCGACCTGAACTACATCGCCCTCGACGGTGAAATCGGCTGCATGGTCAACGGCGCGGGTCTGGCAATGGCCACGATGGACATCATCAAACTGTACGGCGCCGAACCCGCCAACTTTTTGGACGTCGGCGGCGGTGCCACCAAGGAAAAAGTCACCGAAGCCTTCAAGATCATCACCTCCGATCCCAACGTCAAAGGCATCCTTGTCAACATCTTCGGCGGCATCATGCGCTGCGACATCATCGCCGAAGGCGTAATCGCCGCGGTGAAAGAGGTGGGGCTGAAAGTGCCACTGGTCGTGCGGCTGGAGGGGACGAACGTTGAACTGGGCAAAGAGATCATCCGGGGATCGGGTCTGAACGTGATCGCTGCGGATAATCTGTCGGATGCGGCGGAAAAAATCGTGAAGGCCGTCAAAGGATAAACCGTAGGGCGGGGAGGAACCTCGCCTGCGCCATAACCAACGGCGGGGTGAACCCCGCCCTACGGAGAGACAAATGTCCATTCTGATCAACTCGTCCACCCGCCTGATCTGTCAGGGCTTCACCGGCAGCCAGGGCACGTTCCACTCTGAACAGGCCATCGCCTATGGCACCAAAATGGTCGGCGGCGTCACCCCCGGCAAAGGCGGCTCCAACCACCTGAACCTGCCGGTCTTCAACTCGGTCCACGAGGCGCGCGCTGCCACCAACGCCAACGCCACCGTCATCTACGTGCCGCCACCCTTCGCCGCCGACTCCATTCTGGAGGCGATCGACGCCGAAATCGAACTGATCGTCTGCATCACCGAAGGCATCCCGGTTCTTGACATGATGCGCGTCAAACGCACGCTGCAGGGGTCGAAATCCCGCCTGATCGGCCCGAACTGCCCCGGCGTGATGACCCCAGGCCAGTGCAAGATCGGCATCATGCCCGGCTCGATCTTTTCCAAAGGTTCGGTCGGCGTCGTCAGCCGCTCTGGCACCCTGACGTATGAGGCGGTCAAGCAAACCACTGACGTGGGCCTTGGCCAATCGACCGCCGTCGGCATCGGCGGTGACCCGATCAAGGGCACCGAACACCTTGAGATCATAGAGATGTTTCTGGCCGACCCCGAAACCCAGTCGATCATCATGATTGGTGAAATCGGTGGCGCTGCCGAAGAAGAGGCCGCGCAATTCCTGAAGGACGAGGCCAAACGTGGCCGCGCCAAACCCTGCGCCGGCTTCATCGCCGGCCGCACCGCCCCCGCTGGCCGCCGCATGGGCCACGCTGGCGCCATCGTCGCAGGCGGCAAGGGCGACGCGGAATCCAAGATCGACGCCATGCGCTCCGCCGGAATTGTCGTCGCCGACAGCCCCGCAACATTGGGCGAGGCCGTGATGAAGGCGATAGG
>JBDSXE010000161.1:0-5959 GCA_039926325.1 Paracoccaceae bacterium
CGGATGAAAAAGGCCCCAGCGTTTCTGCCGGGGCCGTGGATTGTTATTTCAGCGCGGCCATTACTGCGGCGGTTGCATCGCCACCGTCTTTGGTAGTGACACCGTCTAGCCACGGCTTGATCACATCGGAGTGGGCGGCGAGCCAGGTTTTGGCGGCCACGGCGGGATCGGTGCCGTCGTTCAGGATGGCACCCATGATCTCATTCTCCATCTCTAGCGAGAAGGACAGGTTGGACAGCAGTTTGCCGGTGTTGGGGCACTCGGCCGCATAACCGGCGCGGGTGTTGGTGAAAACGGTGGCACCGCCTAGGTTGGGACCGAAGAAATCATCGCCGCCGGTCAGGTAGGTCATCTTGTATTTGGCGTTCATCGGGTGGGGTTCCCAGCCGAGGAAAATGATCGGCTTGCCTTCGTTATCGGCACGGTCGACTTGGGCCAGCATGCCCTGTTCCGAGCTTTCAACCAGATCGACCTTGGCGTCTTTCAGACCGAAGGCGTCTTTGTCGATCATGTCGAGGATCAGTTTGTTGCCGTCGTTGCCAGCTTCGATCCCGTAGATTTTATCATCCAGATCGGCGGCGTGGGCGGCGATGTCCTTGAAATCCTTGATACCAAGTTTGGCACCGGCTTCGTTGGTGGCAAGGGTGTATTTGGCGCCTTCAAGGTTGGCACGCAGGGACTCGACAGTTTTGGCGTCGATGTAGGGCTGGATGTTGGAGGCCATCGTGGGCATCCAGTTGCCAAGGAACACGTCGATGTCACCGGAGGCCAAGCCTTCGTAGGTGACGGGGACGGAGAGGACTTTGGTCTCAGTCTCATACCCGAGCGCTTGCAGGATCAGCGAGGTGGCGGCGGTGGTCGAGGTGATGTCGGTCCAGCCGACGTCCGAGAAGGTGACTTTGTCGCAACCGGCGGCGAAGGCAGAGGTCGAGATGGCGGCGAAGGCGGTGGCGAGGAGGGTCGCTTTGAGGTGCATGGCAGGCTCCCTGTTATTGTTGATTGACGAGTCAATAAACTTCAAGCTAGCTGCCCAATGCAAGCATTATTGTTGGGACTGCGTGATGCCGAAGCTTGGAATGGAGCCTATTCGAAAGGCCGCACTTGTCAAAGCAACGATTGTTGAGATTGGCCGGGTCGGATCGCTGGACGTGACGGTGAGCCAGATTGCCAAGCGGGCGGGCATGTCCAGCGCTTTGGCGCACCATTACTTTGGATCGAAGGAAGATATGTTCCTGGCGGCGATGCGGCATATCCTGACCCTGTACGGAGCAGAGGTGCGCGGGGCGCTGGCGCTGGCGGAGGGGCCGCAGGGGCGGTTGCGGGCTGTGGTGGCGGCGTCGTTCGGGGCGGCGAACTTTCGGCGCGAGGCGGTGGGGGCGTGGCTGAACTTTTGGGTGCTGTCGCAGACGGTGCCAGAGGCGCGGCGGTTGCTGGCGGTGTATCAGCGGCGGCTGCGGTCGAACCTGCTGGTCGGATTGCGGCCCTTGGCCGGTGAGCGGGCCGAAATGGTGGCGGACGGGCTGGGTGCGCTGATCGACGGATTGTATTTGCGCGAGGTTTTGAAATCGGGCCCGCCAGACCGGGCGGCGGCGGTGGCGACGGCCATGGACTATCTGGAGGCGCAGTTGCGGGCATGAATGCGGATTATGTAATCATCGGGTCGGGATCGGCGGGTTCGGCGCTGGCGTACCGCTTGGGCGCGTCGGGCGCGCGGGTGATCGTTATCGAGGAGGGCGGCAGCGATCTGGGGCCGTTCATCCAGATGCCGGCGGCGCTGTCTTATCCGATGAATATGAAGCGGTACGACTGGGGCTTTCATTCGGAACCCGAACCGCATCTGGGCGGGCGGGTTCTGGCAACGCCACGGGGGCGGGTCATTGGTGGATCGTCCAGCATCAACGGCATGGTTTACGTCCGGGGACATGCCAAAGATTTCGACGCGTGGGAGGGGATGGGCGCCCAGGGCTGGGGCTTTGCCGATGTCCTGCCGTATTTCAAGCGGATGGAAAACTGGCACGGCGATGAAGGTGATGCGGAATGGCGCGGCACGGACGGGCCGCTGCATATCACGCGGGGGCCGCGCACTAACCCGCTGTTCGATGCGTTCATCGAGGCGGGGCGGCAGGCAGGCTATCCGGTGACGCGCGACTACAACGGGCGGGCGCAAGAAGGCTTTGGCCCGATGGAGGCGACGATCTGGAAGGGTCAACGCTGGTCGGCAGCGAACGCCTATCTGAAGCCCGCGCTGAAAACACAGAACGTACAGGTTTACTACGGCTTTGCGCGGCGGGTGGTGATCGAGGGTGGTCGCGCTGTCGGCGTCGAAGTTTCGCGCGGCAGGAAGGTAGAGTTGATCCGGGCATCGCGTGAGGTGATTGTCTCCGCGTCGTCGATCAACACGCCCAAGATCCTGATGCTGTCCGGCATCGGTCCTGCGGCGCATCTGGCAGAGCATGGCATCGAGGTGGTGGCGGACCGACCCGGAGTGGGCGCGAATTTGCAGGATCACATGGAGTTGTACCTGCAATTCGCTGCACGTCAGCCGATTACCTTGTTCAAACACTGGAATCTGCGCGGCAAGGCGCTGATCGGGGCGCAGTGGTTGTTCACCGGCAAAGGACTGGGAGCAAGCAACCAGTTCGAGGCTTGCGCGTTCATCCGGTCGAAAGCGGGCGTCGAATACCCCGACATCCAGTACCATTTCCTGCCGATTGCGGTGCGGTATGATGGCAAGGTTTCGGCGGCGGGCCACGGATTTCAGGCGCATGTCGGGCCGATGCGGTCCAAGTCCAGGGGTACAGTGACGCTGCGGTCAAGCAACCCCAAGGACGCACCGGTGATACGGTTCAACTACATGTCACAACCTTCAGACTGGGAGGACTTCCGCCAGTGCATCCGTCTGACGCGCGAGATCTTTGGGCAAGCGGCGTTTGCGCCGCATGTGAAGGTCGAAATACAGCCGGGCGTGGATTTGCAGTCGGATGAGCAGCTGGACGGGTTCATCCGCGAACACGCCGAAAGCGCATATCACCCGTGCGGAACGGCGCGGATGGGGCGGCGGGATGATCCGATGGCGGTGGTTGACCCGGAATGTCGGGTTATCGGGGTTGCGGGGTTGCGGGTCGCTGACAGTTCGATCTTCCCGCAGGTGACGAATGGAAACCTGAACGGGCCGTCGATCATGGTGGGAGAAAAGGCAGCTGACCATATCCTTGGCAAGGGAATGTTGGCGCGTAGCAACCAAGAGCCGTGGATCAATCCGGATTGGCGAGAGCGGCAACGGTAACGACATTCCGCGCCGGTTCAGGCGTGGATCAAAGTCGGTTGGCACTCTGCCGCGCAGTGGCGCAAGGGGCGTTTTCGGCAAGCCGCTTCAGCCGAAGGAAAACGGTTCGCAGGCCCGCTTATACCCGTTCGGCATTTTCACCCAACATCCGGTGCGCCAGCCCGGTTGCCGTCAACCAGCATTGGTAATCCAGCATCGTGGTGGTGCCGAGCACTGTGGCGGTTAGCACAAGTTCCAGATCGGCCTTGCCACCGATCTTATGTCGGGCATGAGCGACGAGTTTGCGGTCGTGGCCGTCACCGACAGCAATCAGGGTAAGGGTGCCGGGCATTGTGAGCGTTACTGGCCCCAATGATTTGCGGACGACGAAGGCATAGGTATCGGGGCCGGTCTGCGAAAGCTCCGTTCCTGACGGCATCATCGCGGCCAAAACCGTGGGATCAGACAGCAGCGCCATCAGCTGATCCGGCGGGCAGGTGGTGCGGATCAGACCGCTTAGTCGCATGGGCAGGCTCCGGTGTTTTGTCCCTTTCAGCCAAGCGGCCAGGTCCTAATTGGTGGCTCAGGTCCATTTGTGGAAGATGAACCAGGCGCCAAAGAAGATGAACGCGAAGCCTACGGCATGGTTCCAGCCAAGCGGTTCCTTGAGGTAGACGGTCGAAAAGATGGCAAAGGTGACCAGGGTGATGACCTCTTGGATTGTCTTCAGTTGTGCAGCGGAAAAATAGCCATAACCGATGCGGTTTGCGGGCACTTGCAGCAAGTATTCGAAGAACGCGATGCCCCAGCTGATCAAAATGACAGCGATCAAAGAGGTCTTGGTGAACTTTAGATGGCCGTACCATGCGACGGTCATAAAGAAGTTAGAGCCGATGAGCAGCGCGATCGTAATGAACGGGACGGGAAGGGTTGGCATGGCGACCTCTGGTTGCGAATGCCGGACATGTAGCGCAGGTTATGCAAGGCTGCCACCACCTGTATCATTTCCGCTTTCTGCGGGCCGGGTGGGCGCCTATGCTGGCAAAAAAGCGGGGGACGCGACGGATGGATGTTCTGCAAGAGCTGGAAACACGGCGTGCCGCGGCGCGGGCTGGCGGAGGGGTGCAGCGGGTTGCGGCGCAACATGCCAAGGGCAAGCTGACAGCGCGAGAGCGGGTGGAACTGCTGCTGGACGACGGCAGTTTTGAAGAGTTCGACATGTTCGTGGCGCACCGCAGTTTCGACTTTGGCATGGAGGCTGACCGTCCAGCGGGCGACGGCGTGGTGACGGGATGGGGTACGGTGAACGGGCGGCTGATCTACATCTACAGCCAGGACTTTACAGTGTTCGGCGGGTCATTGTCTGAGACCCACGCGCAGAAGATCTGCAAGATCATGGATATGGCGATCCAGAACGGTGCGCCGGTGATTGGCATCGCCGATTCGGGCGGGGCGCGGATACAAGAAGGCGTCGCCTCACTCGCCGGATATGCTGAGGTGTTTCAGCGTAATATCATGGCGTCTGGTGTAGTGCCGCAGATTTCGCTGATCATGGGGCCGTGCGCGGGCGGGGCGGTGTATTCGCCTGCGATGACGGACTTTATCTTTATGGTGAAGGAAAGCTCCTACATGTTCGTTACCGGGCCGGATGTGGTCAAGACGGTGACGAACGAGGTGGTGACGGCAGAAGAACTGGGTGGCGCATTGACCCACACCAGGCGGTCGTCGGTGGCGGATGGGGCGTATGAGAATGACGTGGAAATGCTGTCGGAAGCGCGGCGGCTGATCGACTTTCTGCCGCTGAACAACCGGCAGAAGGCGCCAGTGCGACCATTCTTTGACGATCCGGCGCGGCTGGAATCCAGTCTGGACACGCTGATCCCCGACAATCCGAACCAGCCCTATGACATCAAAGAACTGGTTGCGAAGATTGCCGACGAAGGCGATTTCTTTGAAATCCAGCGCGATTTCGCGGCCAACATCGTGACCGGCTTCATTCGGATCGAGGGGCAGTCGGTGGGCGTGGTGGCCAATCAACCGATGGTCCTGGCGGGGTGTCTGGACATCGACGCCAGCCGCAAGGCCGCGCGGTTCGTGCGGTTCTGCGATGCGTTCGAGATTCCGATCCTGACGCTGGTCGATGTGCCGGGGTTTTTGCCGGGCGTCACACAGGAACTGGGGGGCGTGATCAAGCACGGTGCGAAACTGCTGTTCGCCTACGGCGAGGCGACAGTGCCGAAGGTGACGGTGATCACCCGCAAGGCTTATGGCGGGGCATATGACGTGATGGCGTCCAAGCATCTGCGCGGCGATTTCAACTATGCCTGGCCCACCGCCGAGATCGCAGTGATGGGCGCGCGCGGGGCGGTGGAGATATTGTATCGCAGCGAACTGGGTGACAAGGACAAGATCGCGGCACGGGTCAAGGATTATGAGGCGCGGTTCGCCAACCCGTTTGTGGCGGCGGAAAAGGGCTTTATCGACGAGGTAATCACCCCGCATTCGACACGCAAGCGGGTCGCACGGGCGTTTGCCTCTTTGCGGGGCAAGAAGCTGGTCAATCCTTGGAAAAAGCACGACAATATTCCACTGTAGGGGAACGGAATGGCCGATGTGGATCGTGATTTTCGAAATGCGACGCGGCTCATGCGGTCTGTGGTCGAGTGATCCTGCCAGATGACGCGGGGACGAATT
>JBDSXE010000162.1:0-4300 GCA_039926325.1 Paracoccaceae bacterium
GAATGTCCCTCAGAACCGATCTTGCCGTGAAAAACGCAGAGCGCCAAAATTCTATGTGATCATCCGGGATGGAACAAGTAGGTTTCAGATAATTTCGAGAGAACAACTCACCCATTTTAGGTTCCACGACACTGCACCCCCAAAAGTCCACTCTCACCCCTGCAGCGTCCTGACCCCATACCCCTCACCCCTTGCCTTCATCGCGGCCACCGCCGCAATGCTCGCTGCAGCCGTGGTGAAATACGGGATCTTGTCCATCAGGGCGACCCGCCGGATATCCCGCGAGTCGTTGACCGCTTGCGCGCCCTCGGTCGTGTTCATCACCAAGGCGATGTCGTCGTCTTTCAGGCGGTCGACGATGTTGGGCTGGCCTTCGTAAACCTTTTTCACCAGGGTCGAGGTAATGCCTTGCGCGGTCAGCCACTGGGCGGTGCCGCGGGTGGCGACGATCTCGAAACCCATCTCGGTCAGGCCGCGGGCGGCGTCGGCGAGGGCGTCGGTTTTGTCCATGTCCTTGACTGACAGGAACACTCGGCCGGATTCGGGCAGGATGGTGCCGGCCCCCATTTGCGCCTTGAGGAACGCCAGCGCAAAGGTGCGGTCCCAGCCCATGACCTCGCCGGTAGAGCGCATTTCGGGGCCAAGCACCGGATCGACGCCGGGGAAGCGGGCGAAGGGCAGGACGGCCTCTTTCACGCTGAACCATGGGGTTTTCGGGTTGGCGAGGGTCAGCGGATCCATCAGCGGCAGGGGGGTGTCGGGGCCGACGCCTTCGGCATAGGGCGGGCGCATCGGGAAGTTGGACAGCGGCTCACCGGCCATCAGACGGGCGGCGATGGAGGCAATGGCGCTGTCAGTGGCCTTGGCGACGAAAGGGACGGTGCGGGAGGCGCGGGGATTGACCTCTAGCACATAAATCACGCCGTCCTTGATGGCGAATTGCACGTTCATCAGGCCGACGACATGCAGGGCGAGGGCCATCTGGACGGTCTGCTTTTTCAGCTCCTCAACGGTTTCGTCGGACAGGGAGTGGGGGGGCAGGCAGCAGGCGCTATCGCCGGAGTGGACGCCAGCCTCTTCGATATGTTCCATGATTCCAGCGACATGGACATGTTTACCGTCGCTTAACGCATCTACGTCAACCTCGATCGCATTGGAGAGGTATGAGTCGAGCAGAACCGGGCTGTCGCCAGAGACCTGAACGGCAGTGCGGATATAACGTTCCAGTTGGGCATCGTCGCGGACGATTTCCATCGCGCGACCGCCGAGGACGAAAGAGGGGCGGATGACGAGGGGGTAGCCGACTTTCGCGGCCACAGCGAAGGCTTCGTCGCGGGAACGGGCGGTGCCGTTGACCGGTTGTTTGAGGCCCAAGGTGTGCAGGAGCCCTTGGAAGCGTTCACGATCCTCTGCCAAGTCGATGGCGTCGGGGGTGGTGCCGAGAATCGGGATGCCCTCATGGGCGAGGGCTTGGGCGAGCTTCAGGGGCGTCTGGCCACCGAATTGCACGATAACGCCGTGCAGGGTGCCGTTGTCCTGTTCGACGCGCAGGATTTCCAGGACGTGTTCAAGCGTGAGCGGTTCGAAATACAGCCGATCTGAGGTGTCGTAGTCGGTGCTGACAGTCTCTGGGTTGCAGTTGATCATGATGGTTTCATAACCGGCGGCGGTCAGGGCATAGCAGGCGTGGCAGCAGCAATAGTCGAACTCGATCCCCTGACCGATGCGGTTGGGGCCGCCGCCGAGGATGACGACTTTCTTGGCATTCGAGGGGCGGGCTTCGCATTCCACGTCGCCCATCGCGGGGGATTCGTAGGTGGAATACATGTAGGGCGTCTGCGCCTCGAACTCGGCGGCACAGGTGTCGATGCGTTTGAAGACGGCGGTGACGCCAAGGTTGCGGCGGGCGCGGCGGACCTGCGATTCCTCGCGCCCCGTGAGGTTGGCAAGGCGGGCGTCGGTGAACCCCATCATTTTCAGGCGGCGCAGACCATCCGCCGTCAGGGGGATGCCCTGGGCGCGAATTTGCGCCTCAGCGTCGATGATCTCGCGGATGCGGGCCAGAAACCACGGGTCGAAGGACGTGATGGCGTTGATCTCGTCATCGGACAGGCCGTGGCGCATGGCTTGGGCAATCACGCGCAGACGGTCGGGGGTGGCTTTGGCCAGCGCCTTGGTGATGGCGGCAGGATCGGGGATGGCGGAGTTTGAAAAACCGGGGATGTCGATTTCGTCAAAACCGGTCAGGCCGGTTTCCAAGCTGGCGAGCGCCTTTTGCATGCTTTCGTGGATGGTGCGGCCGATCGCCATGACTTCACCGACGGATTTCATCGCGGTGGTCAGGTTCGGTTCGGAGCCGGGGAATTTCTCGAACGCGAAGCGGGGGATCTTGGTGACGATGTAGTCGATTGCGGGTTCAAAGCTGGCGGGGGTGACTTTGGTGATGTCGTTGTCCAGTTCGTCCAGCGTATAGCCGACGGCCAGTTTGGCGGCGATCTTGGCGATGGGGAAGCCGGTGGCTTTGGACGCGAGCGCCGACGAACGCGACACCCGTGGGTTCATCTCGATCACGACCATGCGGCCATCGGCTGGGTTGATCGCCCATTGCACGTTGGAGCCGCCGGTTTCCACGCCAATTTCACGCAAGACGGCAATCGAGCCGTTCCGCATGATCTGATATTCCTTGTCGGTCAGGGTCAGGGCCGGAGCGACGGTGATGCTGTCGCCGGTGTGGACGCCCATCGGGTCGACGTTTTCGATGGCGCAGACGATGATCGCATTGTCGGCGGTGTCGCGGACCACCTCCATCTCGAACTCTTTCCAGCCGAGCAGGGATTCGTCGACCAGAACCTGCGCGACGGGCGATGCTTCCAGACCGGAGCGCACGATGGCCTCGTAATCTTCGCGGTTGTAGGCGACGCCGCCGCCGGTGCCGCCAAGGGTGAAGGCGGGGCGGATGATGGCGGGCAGACCGACGTAACCGATGGCGTCAATCGCCTCACGCACGCCAGCCGTGATGTCGTATTTGCCGTTTGGCAATTTGGGGGCGGCGATGATGGTCGCCTTGGGGTTTTCAAGGCCGATCCGGTCCATCGCTTCGCGGAACAACTTGCGATCTTCTGCCATTTCAATAGCTTCGCGCTTGGCTCCGATCAGCTCAACATTGAACTTATCCAATATTCCAAGGTCGGCAAGCGCAAGCGCGGTATTGAGGCCGGTCTGGCCACCCATCGTGGGCAACAAGGCGTCGGGGCGTTCTTTTTCGATGATCTTGGCGACGACTTCGGGCGTGATCGGTTCGATATAGGTTGCGTCGGCCAGACCGGGGTCGGTCATGATCGTGGCGGGGTTGGAGTTGACCAGGATGACCCGGTAGCCCTCTTCGCGCAGGGCTTTGCAGGCTTGGGCACCGGAGTAGTCGAACTCGCACGCCTGTCCGATGACGATGGGGCCGGCACCGATGATCATGATGGATTTGATATCGGTTCTTCTTGGCATGGCAGCCCCCAAAACAGCGCAAAACTTTGCGGGTTATAGCTATGGAGTGCGGGGGTGCAAGGGGATTCCCTATGGCGCAGTGTGGGGCTGGCCGCTGGAGGGCTTCGCGCCCTCCAGACCTCCTGCGGGATATTTTTGAAAAGATGAATTAGGGCAAGCGCGAATGGGAAAGGGCCGGAGGTCTCCCCCCGGCCCCTGCCAGATCTTGGCTGAGATCAGCGGCCTTCGCCGACCGCAGCTTCTTGTGCGGCGATGATCGCAGCACGGCGGTTTACCTCGTCGCCAATCGGCGGGCCCTTGAACCGGCGGTTTTCGACGGCGAACCACAGGATGGCGGCCAGCACCAGGAAGGCGATCACGATTTCCAGCACGACGCCGCTGGGCGGCTGCACTGCGATGTAGAAGATGATCAACATGCCGATAACCGCCAAGGCAGTTACCAACTGGTATAGTCCCTTGCTCATCGCCCAGGGACCGGGGGTCGGCCATTTGGGCCCACCAAACGCCATCGCACCCGCCACCAGTGGTACGGTGAAGGACAGGAACAGGAACACCAGTGTCGAGTTCACCACGATGAAATACAGCGAGAACGCCGATCCGCCCGATACAGGAATGAAGCTGACCAGGAGAACATAGAGCAGGCTGATCGCCGTTGCCGTCCAGATCGCCGTCACCGGCGTGCGGTATTTCGGCGACACCGAAGCCAGCGCCGTCGAGCCGATGGGCATACCGCCGTCTCGGCTGAACGCAAACAGCATGCGGCTGGCCGAGGTGACAGTGGCGAGACCGCAGAGCAGTTGCG
>JBDSXE010000163.1:0-8516 GCA_039926325.1 Paracoccaceae bacterium
GAACTTTGCGAACTTGGTGACGATACTCGCCGCATCTGGCGGCGTAGTTGCTGCGTGGATTGGGCTTTTTACGTGGAAGGCACAGTCAAAATGGGATCTTGATAATCAGATCGCCCACAAAATCCTAGTTTTGCTTTACCGACACAAAGACTCCTTATCTGCTGTAAGATATATTGCCATCCTCCGTGGTGAAACAGACGATGCAGTCGCCGGTAAAGACCTGCCTACAGACCAAAGAAGGCGAAAATTCGTGGAAATCGCCTCCGTATATGAAAAGCGTTGGTCAAAAGTAGGTTTGATCAGATCGGAACTCTATCCACTTTTGCTGGAAGGACAGGCCCTTTGGGGAAAATCGTTTAATGACATGTTTAATCCGCTCTGGGTTCTCGAACGTGAACTTGTCGGAGTAGTTCGAATTTTCCTCGCAGCAATCGACCCAGAAAACAGCGTAGAAATGCAGAACGAATACAGTAAAATTAGGCGCGAGAAGCGCGACATTTTGTACGAAGTCGCAGAACCAAAAGACGAGTTTCGATCTGATTATGAGGAGGGATTGCTGCCGATAGAAGACTACCTTCGGCAGAAGTTGGGAAGAAAATGAATGCCCCGCTCACCTTGTCCAACGCAATCCTACCGATGGCGGTGCTGATCGCGTTGACCATCGGCCTGCCCGCCCTTCTAATCGGGCCGACGCTGTCGCAGAGGCGGTTGGCTTTGGGGATGGTGGCGACGGGCCTAGCGGTGTTGGCGATCGGGGCGGGGTTGATGGTGTGGGTCTATGCTCAGGTCAATGGTGGGGTGGCTGAGGTGCAGGGTGGCGTGGCGGCGGTCTGGTTCTTTCTTGGACGGTCGGCGCTGATGGCCCTCCTCTGGGGGCCGGTGCTGGTGCTCGTCTGGTTGATGCGGGCGCAGGGGGTGGAGCGGCGGCGGGGGTTGTTGATGCGGGAGGCGGCGCATGAAGCGGTTGATTGAGAAGGGGCTGATGTATGGCAACCTGATCGAGGTGTCCTCGCCTGCATTGGTTGAACGGTATAATCGCGCGATGAAGGCGCTTTGTGGCAAGACGACTGCGTTGACCGATTTCCACATCGATCTGTCGGGGTTCTCGCCGGAGGTTGCCGACGAATTGGGGGATGATCTGTATCTGAACCCAAATGGCTGCAACCGGCAGTTCATTTTGCTGACCACGGCGCAGAAGAATGCGCCATTGCTCAACATGGTGTTTTCGACCGCGCGGGGGATGCTGCGGCAGTTCATCGAGGCGAACGAGGGGCAACTGTTTGCGCTGACCGCGCGGGATGCGGTGATGGGGGCGCTGCAAAGCTCGGTTTATGAGATTGGCACGCCGGCAAAGCTGCTGGATTTGCGGCAGGTGACGATTGAGGCGGATACCACGGGCGGGCATGTGGCGGCGGCGGGGCAGTTGGCGGGGCTGATCGAGCGGTTTAGGACGGAACCGGACGGGTGGCGCGATGATGTGTTGATCGCCGGGATGATCGAACTGGCGAAAAAGACCGGCGATGTGACGCGGGTGCCGATCACGCTGAAGCCGATGACGTTTCCGCAGGGGTCGTTTTGGACCTCGTTGTTCGGTGGGATTTATTTGTTCCGCGATGTGAAGTTTCCGGGGATGATCTCCAGCGGGCCGCGCGACAAGGTGGGGGTGGTGCCGATTGCACCAGTGTTCGACCTGACGCAGCGGAATGAACTGGCGGATTGGCTGGACCGCAATGGGCTGGTCGAGCCAATTGTGAAGGCGCGCGGGATGGATGCGGCGGCGGTGATCCGGCAGAAGATGGACTTTATTCTGGTCGATGCGGCGGATCAGCTGAACATCGACATTGGCGATGCGCGGCGGACGGAGCTGCGGAAGGTGGCGTACACCTTGAGCGACACACTGCCGGACGAGTTTCAGGGGTTGGGCGCGCTGCTGCGCTGGGTGGAAAGCGCGGGGGAGTGGCCTAAGATCACCTCGGAGCATCCGGCGTATTTTTACTCGCTGCGCGGGGCGCCGGGGCCGCACAAGGATTTGGTGAACATGCTACTGGCAGACCTGTCGCCGATGGATGTGCGGCAGATGTTCATTGTGCACAAGGAGTTGTTCTATCAGGAATATGCCACTTGGTCCGATCGCAAGCGGCAATATGTGGCGGATTTTCTGGAGCGGGAATACAAGGTGGATGAGCAAGGCGTCAGGGCCGCTTTGTTCGGAGCGGAGCCGGGGATGGATGCCAAGGGGCGGCCGACGCCGGAACCTGCGCGCGATCTGGGCGCGGTGGTCGGACCGTGGGGCGCAGTGGACAGGAGCAAGCGATGATCGCGATTATCCGGCTGGCGATATTCGGTTTTGTCGCACTGAGCGTAGTTTACTGGCTGGTGTCGGTTTACTCCCGGTCAGAGCGGCGGGAAAAGCTGGAAAAGGAATTCGACGCAGGTGGTGTGGAGGGCAGCCGGGATGACTATGTCAGTTTCGGAATGGACCACTATCAGCACGGTTTGCGGCGCAAGCTGATCGTGTTGGTCTACATCATTCCGGTGGTGGTGGTGGTGGTGACGGTTTATCTCGTGAATTATCAATAGAGGCGGTTGGCGATGCGGAAAATCAAATGGGCGTTCTGGATCATCGTGATCCTGTTCGTCGGGGCCTTTCTGCACTACGAATTGCCCCGGCACGACATCGTGCGGATCACCAACACCTATAACCGGCTGACTACGATTGGGACCGAAAATGGGTGGGCCTATGCCTCGCCCGACACTGGCACGGCGGAAAGTGCCACAACGCGCGACATCCGGTTCATTGAGGCGGTGTTTCCCGACAATACGGTCATCGTCTATCGCAACGAGGATACCGGATGGGTCTGGCCGCCATATTTCAAGTACGACTCGTCGAACTTGCAGGCCATGGCGGGGAACCTGAAGTCCACCGAGGCGGCACCGAAATGGGTTTCGGTGACGAAATATGGCTGGCGGTTCCCGTTCCTGTCGATCTATCCCAATGCGATTTCGATCAAGGAAGTCGCCGGACCGGATGTGACGATCATCCCCTGGGTACCGATCATCGTGCTGATCGTGCTGGCCTTCCTGATCTTCATGGCGCGGCGGATGTGGCTGCAGTTCTGGGAGCGCATGGTTGATCCGGCGATTGCCGAGGCGGAAGAGGCGCAGGACAGGGCCCGTGGATTCTTTGGCAGGATCGGCGCGTGGTTTGCGACCTGGCGGCGGAAGTCGTAGCCCCGCCGAAGTAGCCTCCGGCGGGGATATTTGGGCCAATATGAAAGGCGAAAGTCAGCTTCTGAGAGTGCCACCCGTGGCTTTGCTGACTTTCTCGACGATCTTGGCTGCGACAGCCTCTATCTCCGCATCGGTCAGAGTCTTGTCGGTCGGTTGCAGCCGAACGGTCAGGGCGAGGGATTTCTTGCCCGGTCCCATCTGAGCCTCTACCTTGTCGCCGGTGAACTGATCAAACACCCGGACGTTGGCGATCAGAGTTTTGTCAGCGCCCATCGCTGCATTTACAGCAGTCAACGCCTCGACATTTTTGTCCATGACGAAGGCGAAATCGCGGTCGACGGCTTGCAGATCGCTTAAGGCCAGGGCGGGCCGTGTCGGGGTTTTCACCTTTGGCTGCGGCACGTTGGCCAGAAGCACGGTGAAGGCCATAGCGGGGCCTTTGACATCCATTGCAGCGAGGATCTTGGGGTGAACCTCGCCAAACGCGGCCATCATGTTGGAGCCAAGGCCGATGTTCCCGGAACGGCCGGGATGGAACCACGCGGCGGTCTTGCGGGTGATCTGGGCGCGTAGGGGCGCGCCAATGGCGGCAAGCAATGCCTCGACGTCGGCTTTGGCGTCGAACGTGTCAACCGGGCGGCGCGGGCTGTGGGGGTCACGCGGGGCGGATTGGCCGATCAGCAGGCCCGTGGCTTGCAGCAGCTGCTCGCCGGGTTCGCCGCCAAGAAAGACCGGCCCGACCTCAAACAAGGCCATATCCGCAAAGCCGCGCGCCTGATTTCGCGCAGCCGCGCGTAGCAGGCCGGGCAGCAGGTCCGGACGCAGATGGGTCATTTCCGACGAGATCGGGTTGTCGATCTGGACGGCATCCAAACCTCCGCCGAACAGGGTCGCTGCGGGCCCGTCGATGAAACTGTAGGTTACGCATTCGTTATAGCCAAGTGCGGCCAGAGTGCGTCGGGCCATACGCTCACGGGTTTGCGCCGGTGTTAGGATGGGTTTGGGCACGCCGGGGAGGGTGCGTTTGAGCGGCCTCCCTTGCAACTTGCTCAGGCTGGCGACGCGGGCGATTTCTTCGATCAGGTCGGCCTCACCCAGTATGTCGGGACGCCAGCTGGGGGCAGTTGCCATGTTGCCGTCCAGCGTGAAACCTAGCGATTTCAGCGTCTTGCGCTGATCCGATTCAGTGATATCCATGCCAACGAGGCTGACGACGCGGGCTGGGTCGAGGCTGTAGGCGCGGGTGATATTGGGGGCTTGGCCATCCTGCACGACATCGGATGCCTCACCACCGCAGAGGTCTAGGATCATCTGGGTGGCAAGGTCAAGGGCGGGCAGGGTGAACGCGGGATCGACGCCGCGTTCGAAACGGTAGCGGGCGTCGGAATTGATCTTCAGTGCGCGGCCGGTGGTGGCGATGGTGATCGGATCCCAAAAGGCGGATTCGAGGAAAACCTCGGTGGTTTCCGGCGTGCAGCCAGAGGCCTCGCCACCCATGATTCCGGCAAGCGATTCAGGGCCTTGATCGTCGGATATCAGCATATGGCCGGGGTGGACGGTGTAGGTTTTGCCGTCGAGGGCAAGAAATTCTTCGCCACCCTTCGCCGCATTGATGTGCAGATCGCCCTTGACCTTAGACGCGTCAAAGACGTGCAGCGGGCGGTTCAGGCCGTAAGTGAAGTAGTTGGTGACATCGACCAAAGCCGAAATCGGGCGCAGGCCGATCGCCTTGAGTCGGTCATGCAGCCATGCTGGAGAAGCGCCGTTCTTGACGCCGCGAATGGTGCGGCCTGCGAAATGCGGACAGCCTTTCGACAATAACTGAGCAGCGATGTGGACGTTGATCCTGCTGGTGAATTTAGCGGTAATGACGGGGATTGGCAGCGGCTTCAACTCTCCCAAACCACGCGCCGCGAGGTCACGGGCAATGCCGCGGACTCCCAAAGCGTCGGGGCGGTTTGGTGTGACTTTGATGTGGATCATCGGATCGTTCATGCCGCGATAATCGATGAAACGCTGGCCCAACGGCGCGTCGGCGGGCAGTTCGATGATGCCGTCGTGGTTGTCGGATAACATCAATTCGCGTTCGGAACATAGCATACCGTTCGATTCGACGCCGCGAATGATACCGGGCTTCAGATCGACGCCGGTGCCGGGGACGTGTGTGCCAACCGGCGCAAAAACGCCGATCAGACCGGTGCGCGCGTTGGGAGCACCGCAGACGACCTGCACCTCTTGCATCGCAGTGCCAGGTCCGCCGGGATACGTCGCGACACGGCACAGGCGCAGGCGGTCGGCGTTCGGGTGTGGCACGGCCTCTATCACCTGGCAGATGCGGAAGGCACCCAGCTTTTCAGCAGGGTTATCAACATCTTCCACCTCCAGCCCCAGGTCGGTCAGGGCATACAGGATGTCGTCAAGTGGGGCCTGAGTATCAAGATGATCTTTCAGCCAGGATAGGGTGAATTTCATGCTGCGCGCCCCTTGGAATGGTCCGAACGCGGCTTAACGCATCGGGCCGAAAAGGGGAAGCGGTGGGTTTCCGCCGATAAAACCACAGGTTGCAAATTCGCCCGGACTTTGCCACAATTTTTCCTGAAATGGCGTTTAAAAATTGCTTTATGGACCCGATGATCGCGATTCCCAAAGACCGCCCCAAAACCAAGCCGTTCCGGCTGGTACTGCTGCTTGGGCTGACGGTGCTGCTGTTCCTGCTGATCCTGAACCACTATTACAACATCGCGGATGCGATGATGCCGGTCAGAGGGTAGGTTTTTAGACAGTTCGAAAAGGCGTAGGCGGGCAGCCTGCCTATGCAGACAACCCCCCCGCCAAATCCGGCATGTCCAGTGCGGCGAACCCGTAATGCCGCAGCCACCGCAGGTCCGACTCGAAGAACGCCCGCAAATCCGGGATGCCGTATTTCAGCATGGCGATGCGGTCGATGCCCATGCCGAAAGCGAAGCCTTGCCATTGGGTGGGATCGACGCCGGCGGCGGTCAGGACTTTGGGGTGGACCATGCCACTGCCCAGAATCTCCATCCATTTGTCGCCCTGGCCGATTTTCAGCTGGCCGCCTTCCCATGAGCAACGAATGTCTACCTCTGCTGATGGTTCAGTGAAGGGGAAGTGCGAGGCGCGGAAGCGCAGTTCGACCGAGGGCACCTCAAAAAACGCACGGCAGAATTCTTCGAGGCACCATTTCAGGTTCGCCATCGAGATGTCGCGATCAATCGCCAGGCCCTCGACCTGGTGGAACATCGGGGTGTGGGTCTGGTCCATGTCCATGCGGTACACCCGGCCCGGAGCGATGACGCGGATCGGAGCACCCTGTTCAGTCATCGAGCGGATCTGAACCGGGCTGGTGTGGGTCCGCAGGACATGGGGCGGACGGTTGTCGCCGTGGGCGCGGTGCATGAAGAACGTGTCGTGTTCTTGTCGTGCGGGATGCTCTGGCGGGATATTCAGGGCGTCGAAATTGTACCAGTCGGATTCGACCTGCGGCCCTTCGGCCACGGCAAAGCCCATGTCGGCGAAGATGGCGGTCAATTCCTCCATCACCTGCGATACCGGATGGATGGTGCCTGTGCGGCGAGGCCGCGCAGGCAGGGTGACGTCAAGCCATTCAGTGCGTAGCCGGTCGTTCAGGGCGGCGTCACCGAGGGCGGATTTCTTGGCGCGCAGGGCGGCGTCGATCTCATCCTTCAGCGCGTTCAGCATTGCGCCGGCGGCCTGACGCTGGCTCGGCTCCATCCCGCCCAGATCGCGCATTTTCAGGCTGATCTCGCCCTTTTTACCAAGGGCGCCAAGGCGGACCTCTTCCAGCGTAGACTCGTCCCCGGCATTCGCCACGGCGGTCAGATATTTGGCTTTCAGCGTGTCGAGCCCGTCCATGCGCGCCTCCTTGGGATGCGCGACGGTGCTAGCCGGATGGGGGGGCGGATGCAAGTGCTGTGGGGGCCATGAAAAAGCCCCGCCGAAGCGGGGCCGTTTCGAAATCAGTGCGGCCTGGCTCAGGCGGCGGCGGGAAGTGCCGCTTTGGCTTGCGCGGCGATGGCGTTGAACGCTTCGGGCTCGTGGACGGCCAGATCGGCCAGAACCTTGCGGTCAACCTCGATCCCGGCCAGTGCCAGACCGTTGATCAGGCGCGAGTAGGTGAACGCAGGATCGTACAGACGCACGGCGGCGTTGATACGGGCGATCCACAGGGCGCGGAAGTTGCGCTTGCGGACCTTGCGGTCACGGGTCGCATACTGCTGCGCCTTGTCGACGGCTTGCGTTGCGGTTTTGAAATTGGTCGAGCGGGCGGCGTAATAGCCTGCCGCTTTGGCAATGACCTTGCGGTGGCGGGCGTGCGTAACAACGCCGGATTTGACGCGGGACATGGGTTTCTCTCCTTACCGGTCGTAGGGCATGTATTTCTTGACGATTTTCGCATCGGATGCGCTCAGGATCATGGTCCCGGAGGCATCGCGAATGAATTTCGTCGAGCGTTTGATCATGCCGTGGCGCTTGCCGGCGACGCCGGCTTTCACACGACCGGAGGCAGTGAAGCTGAAACGCTTCTTGGCCGCCGACTTGGTCTTCATCTTGGGCATTTCGATCTCCGTCGTTGCAGGCACGACTCGGCATGCCAAGTGGGCCGGCCGTGCGGGGTATTCCAAGTCGTGGCGTATAGGGGGGCGTGGGCGGCTGTGCAAGAGGGTTTTGCCCGTCAATGCAGATAGCGCCCCAACACACTGAAAAACACGTTGGGGATTTCCGAGAAAGCATAGCCGCGCCCGTGGTTTGTCAGTGCCACGATAATCAAAGCGCCGCCTGCCAGCAGGAATAGCCCTGTGATCCGGGGCGGTCGGCCTTCGACAAAGGCCGATAGCAGGGATGGAATGGACAGGGCACAGATCACAATGCCGATGACTAGGAAAAGATCAGTGTCCATCACAAAATCCCGGAAATCACACTTCGTGATTAATCCGGATCAGCGGTGGAAATCAATCTTTCATCACAAGGCGCCACGCGAAGGATGTTGGTTGTGCCTTTGACGTTGAAGGGCACGCCAGCGGTCAGAACGATCATATCCTCGATCCCGGCAAAGTTATCGCGCCGGGCAACGTGGACTGCCGCAAGAACCGCACCTTTGAACCGCACCTGCGGTTCGCAAATAGCGGTGTGCAGTCCCCAGGTCAGCGCCATACGACGGGCCGTGGACATCAGCGGCGTCAGCGCGATGATCGGTACACGCGGGCGTTCGCGGGCGACGAGTGCTGCCGTGGTGCCGGTCTGCG
>JBDSXE010000164.1:0-4415 GCA_039926325.1 Paracoccaceae bacterium
AGAATTACGCGGAACGCAACGTTGCCGGCCAATCCGAAAGCGTCGTCGCTCCACAGGCGCAACCCGGCCTCGCGAGTGACACCCCACGCGCCGCGCCAGCCTTTTCCGCGCAGTAGCCACTCGGGATTGTCGCTGACTATTCCGTGGGTGATGACAGTATCGCGCCCCGTTTCGGCCGGCTGACGTTTCTGCATTCGGCATCTCGCTTCGTTTTAGGATGTTTTTATAGGGCGGCGCGATTGGAAGTAGTAGTACGTGATCTCATCGGGCAAACGCGTGGCGCGAACTCCAGCTCCAGTTCGTTTAGAGTGAGAACTGGCTGACATTTGGGCCCTCCGCAACATGGGTCAGTATGGGCTCGAAGCGTCCATTGGGTATCTTTTGTCAGGTGGCGAACACTAGCGCGCATCTCGGGAAAACGGACACCCAAAAACAGACAGGATCAGCCGGTTCGATCAACAGTTAAATCTGGGCGATAAATAAACAGGTCGAGAATGGGCAAGCCTTGAGCGCCGCGTTACTCTGGTAGCCCCGCCAACTGCAATGCGTCGCCAAGAACTGCTGCAAGCGCGGGTGCGCAGTTTACGCCCGCAAACTGACGATTATAGCGGAATGTTGGATGCAGTTCGAGGACGCGCGTGGCGGCGCCCCTTGCTTCTTCAAGCCGTCCAAGTTTGGCGAGCGCCGCAGCCAACTGCACATGAGTGATGCTGTGTTCGGAGTTGGCGTGAACGGCCTTGTAGGCTGCACGACAGGCTTCGTCATACCGGCCCCGCAGCATATGGCTCATCGCCTGCGCATCAAATGCGGCAAAAGCCCACGGATCGAACGGACTGAGCCTCATACCTCTGTCGCTCCACTCGATAGCCCGCTCCGCGTCTCCGCACCAACCAAGAATGACGCTGCCCAGAATATAGGTCAGCGCCGACGACGGGCTGATGGCCAGTGCAGACTCAAATGCTGTGAACGCAGCCCCGTGGTCACGACCGTCCATTCCGATGGAAAACCCCGCAAGGGTCAGTGCCGCCGCATCGTCCTGTCCATGCAGGATCGCAGAACGGGCATGGTCAATCGAGGCCGCGCGGTTCGCTTCGTGCCAGCCAGCGCGTAGGAACAGGCAATGATGACACATGGCCGCATTGCCCTGCGCCAGCGCATAATCGGGCTCGAGCTCGATCGCACGCTCCAGGAGCGCCAACGCTTGCGTTACTTTCTGGGGCATGCCGGAATCTACGTCCCGCTGGGCCCGCATCACCAGATCGTAGGCGTCGAGGCTCTCCGGGCGCTTGCGCTGTACCCTTTCGATTTCGGCTTGGCGAACACTGGTCGAAATTGCGCCCACAGCCGAAAGCGCGATCTCGTCCTGAAGCGCAAAAATGTCTTCAGCAATGCGGTCATAACGCTCGGCCCAGACATGCACGCCTGTCAAGGCGTCGATCATCTGACTGATCACGCGCACGCGATTGCCGACCCTGCGCACACTGCCCTCTAGAACGTAGCGCACGCCAAGCTCGCGGCCGACCTGCTTCACGTCCACCGCGCGGCCTTTGTAGGTTAAAGTCGAGTTTCGCGCGATGACGAACAGCGATTTTATCCGCGCAAGGCCCGTGATGATGTCGTCGACCATACCGTCGGCGAAGTAGTCCTGTGTGGGATCGTCGCTCAGGTTCGCGAATGGCAAGACCGCAATGGACGGCTGATCGGGCAACTTCGGCTCAGAGCCGCGCGTCAAAAGATCGAAACCGGCGTTGGTCACCAATGGCCCGGCATACCGGTAGCCGCGCCGCGGCAGCGTTTCTATCCAGCTTGCGCCATCGACGCGGTTGTCGAAGACCCGCCTCAGAGCGGCGATTTGAACCGTAAGGTTGCTGTCCTCAATCGCCAGCGCCGGCCAGGCCGCCTCGATCAGGGCCTCTTTCGGGACCGGCGCGCCTGCCCGCTCAAGAAGAAGTGCAAGCAGCGCAACGCCCCGTCGGCCAACCGGCAAGACTTCGGCGCCTTGGAACAAGACCCCGGCGTCGACGTCAAGCCGAAACGGACCGAATGCAAAGATCGCTGCCATTTGCGAGAAGAATACTGGCTGCCGTCTTTTTCGCAACTCTTTCGGAACAGATTCACGACTTGAATGCGTTGTCGCGGATACTCTTGCCCCAAGGCCTTGGGAATGTAGCAACGAACCAATGGAGGATCACATGAGCGCCGCCGCCGTCATCCGCATGCCCGACGAAACCAAGGGCGTCTTGTTGCGCGGGCTTCCGATGGTATTTCTCGTGACTGGCGAGGAGACCAGACACACCAGCATGTTTGATTGGACAATCCCGGCAGGTTTTGCCACCGGGCTTCACGTTCATCGCGTTCAGGAAGAGACCTTCTATGTGCTGGCAGGCGAATGCGAGTGGCAGGTGGGTGAAAAGACGATCCGCGCGACGCCGGGGACCTATCTGTTCCTTCCGCCGGGCGTGCCCCATAACATCAAGAACGTCAGCGAAAACCCCGCACGCGTGCTGATGACTGTCTCGCCGCCCGGACACGAGCACTATTTCGAAGAGCTTGCGATGCTTGCCGCGAAGGGCGCTCCCGATCCAAAAGCGCTTGCCGATCTGCGCGACCGTTACGACACCGACCAGATCTCGACTTTGACCACGATGGCTTAGGCCCGACGCTTGGCGAAATCCAGATTTAGGCCCCTGGTGAGTGAAACCCTGCCGCTAATTCGCGACGGAGGTCCCTGGTGGGGAAACATGCTGCGATATCGCCGCACAACTTTGCCGTCGGCGGGCAGGTGATGCTGGGTCTGGCCATGACAAGAGAACGGTTCTGAACCGGCGGTGCCCAGGCCTTAACGCCTGACGCACCTCCCCAACGCCAAGTCCACTGCAGTCTGCACAATTCAACTCGACCTGCGCTTCTCGCGAAATGCAGCGGCATTTCTACGTCCGTTTCGATTTGCCCAACCGTGGCTTTGCCACCCCAAGCAGGATTCTTGTCATGACGAACTTGAACTCCCAAGCGATGTTGATTTTGGCTGCCTTTTTCTGGGGAACCGGCAACGTCGCACAAAAGACAGTGCTTACGGAAATCGGGCCGTTGACGGCCGTTGGCCTGCGCTGCCTTATCGCAAGCATCGTGTTGCTGCCCGTTGTCTGGCACGAACTGCCCAAAGCGCAAAACTTCGCTAGGCGGAATCTTGGCTCGGTCGCGGTCGTTGTAGTCCTGTTTGCGGCCGCGATATGCCTGCAGCAATTGTGCTACGCAGGCACCAGCGTCAGCAATGCAAGCTTCCTTATCAGCACGACAACCGTCATGACGCCGTTCATATCATGGTGGGCGTGCAACTCACGCCCGGCGGCTGCCATTTGGCTGGCTGTCTTGTGCACCTTTACCGGCATTATCCTGATCGCTGGAGGATCCATCGCAAACTTGTCCTGGGGCGATTTCGTGTGCCTGTGCTCCGCGTTTCTGTACGCGATGTGGTTTGTAGCCTTGGGCCGGCTGGTCGGTAAAGTGGGCACCCCTGGTTTGATAACCCTAGCCCAGTTCCTGTTTGCAGGATGCCTTTTTTTAGGACTAGGGATTTCTCTGGAGACCGTTGGTCTAGCCCAGATATTTTCTGTGCTGCCTCATCTTTTGTATCTTGGCGTCTTTGCCACCGGTTTCGCCTACGGTCTGCAAGCCATGGCACAACAACGGGTGTCGGCCAATGTGGCTGCCGTTCTCACCAGCTCCGAAAGCGTGTTTGGTGTTGGTGCGGCAGCCGTACTGTTGGGCGAGCACATCAAAGCACCAATGTTCTTGGGGGGCATCCTTATCCTTGTGGCGATCTCGCTTGTGCAAGTATCGCCCAATTGGACCTGCCGAGCGAAGACTGCGTGACCCCCTATCCGGTGTGTCGTTTCAATTTCGCGTCGTTTGGTTTCCTGGGCTATGCCTCGCATGCCAATCAATACCTACGGTGAAGATTCGGAAGCTCAAACCAAAGGATGAATGCCCGGTTCGGAGGAAACGCAGCTGATTAGCCTGGAAGGGCCGACCGGCGGGTATTGGCCGAAACCGGTATCCAAAGGCTAACGCCAGTCACATAATCGCTGCAACAGGACCGAGTTGGTGTGACGAGTGCGGGCAGTTCAGATAGCAGATCCATGGCCGCGTTGTTGAGCGCGTCGTCCGTGATCTTGGGGATGACTTTCGCAATCAGCGCCGAGAACGGTTCGCGTTTGGCATAGAATATCAAGAGCGCGTCGGTGGCTGGCTTGCGCTGTTCCTTCGCGAGGGCTGCGTCGATATCTTTAAGGATGGGCGTCAGACCGGTCGGTTTGGCCATGATGGCAAGGAAACTGGTCGTCAGGGCATCCGGGTTTTGGACTTTCTTTGCGGCGGCGTCGAACGCCTTCTTCATTTGCTCCCATTCGGCAAGA
>JBDSXE010000165.1:0-3889 GCA_039926325.1 Paracoccaceae bacterium
GAACAATGCTGCGAGTGCCGCGCCTTGCTGGTTGGTGGCGGGATTTGCCATCAGTTGCTGGCAGGTGCCGTTGCACCCGCTTTTGCAGCGACCGACGCCTGCACCGCATCATTCGGCGGCGGCGCACCCGCGATCTGCACGGTAGCCCCCGCCTTCAGCCCGTCGATGCCTTCGGTCACTACGGCATCGCCCGCCGCCACTTCGCCCGAGACGAGCACGGATTCGGTGTTACGCTGCATGATGCGGATCATGACCTTTTCGATCTTGCCCTCGGTGACGCGCCAGACATATGCGCCTTGCGAGCCCCATTGCACCGCCAGAGGATCGACCGCAACAAAGCTGTCGCCGGGGAATTTCATCGTGACGGTGAACGCCATGCCGGGACGCAGGTCGCCGGTGGTGTTGGCAACCTCTGCCTGCAACTGAAACGTGCCGCTCGCCGGATCAATGCTGTTGTCGATGGCGACGACCTTGGCGGACAGCGTGTCTTGCGGGCGGGCCACCGGCACCAACGTCACCGCGTCCCCCAGTTTCACAGTGTCGGTCAGCCGTTCCGGCAGCCAAAAGTTGACCAGCAAGGACGAACTGTCAACGATGGTGGCGATCACGGATGCGGTGGTGATGTCATTGCCTGGCGAGACGTTGATGATGCCGACCACGCCAGAGATCGGTGCCACGACGGTGCGGTCGGCCAAATCCTGTGCTGCAGAGCGCAAGTTCAGTTCCGCCACATGCGCCGCCAGTGCCACCGCCTGATTTTGACTGGCCGGGGCGGCGTTGCTGGCGATCAGCTGCCGATAGCGTTCCAGCGTCATCTTCGCGTCGTCGTCTGCCAACTTGGCCTTGTCATAGGCGATGTGCTGGGTTTGCGCGTCCAGTCTGGCCAGAACGTCTCCGGCGGTGACTGTGGCGCCGGATTGCACCGGAACGTCTGTCAATGCGCCGCCCGCTTGTGGCAGGACCGTCACCGTCTGCCGCGCGATGCCGGTGCCCAGTGCCGCGACGCGGTCGTTGATGATGTCGGTGCCGGCGGGTTTGACGACAACGGTTGTCACCCGCGCCGCACCGCCGGGACCGCCGCCCGCCGGTGGCTTGCCGGGTTGGGCGCTGGCGGCGGCGGGATCAACCGGCGTCGCGTCGATCTGCGCCAGTGGGTCCGACCAGCCGTGACGGAGTAAAAGATCACCCGCGCCGGGATAAAACTTGAGCCAAAGAAAACCGCCGATCACTAGGACACATAGCGAAATCAGTATCTGCCTCCACGCTGACATCCGGTAGTCGCTCCATTCGTCGCTATGCTTCGTCTTCAACGTAAGCGCGGGATATTTCCGTCGCAGAATACTCCAAGGCGCGCGACAAGTTTGCATTTTCTTTGCGCGATGCGGCAGCACGCCAATGTCTGGCGCACACTTTTGGGTGAGGCGCGTCCGGCTTTCGGCAGGGGTTGAGCCGAGCGGTTAGCGATTTGAGGTATATACAGGTGCAACAAGGATTCCTATGGTCTGGCGAGCGGTCCTGTCCAAAGGGCCCATCCCGGCTGATAACAGGTACCATGACGCAATCCCCAGATACTGATCCGCCAGATACCGGCCCGATTGCCGCCTTTCGCGGCGCGACCAAGCGGTTTGGCGAGGTGGTGGCCGCCGATGACCTGAACCTGACGATCCGCCGGGGTGAGTTCCTGTCGTTTCTGGGGCCGTCAGGCTGCGGCAAGACCACGGCACTGCGGATGCTGGCGGGGTTTGAGGCGCCGACCAGCGGCGAGGTGCTGCTGGAGGGTCAGGTGATCAACGACGTGCCCGCCCATCGCCGTCCCGTGAACATGGTGTTCCAGCATTACGCGCTGTTTCCGCATCTGACGGTGACCGAAAATATCTCTTACGGTTTGCGGCAACAGCGCCCCAAGCTGGACCGGGCAGAGATTGCGCGGCAAGTCGATGTGGCGCTGGAAACCGTGCGCCTGCCGGGCTTTGGCGCGCGCAAGACGTGGGAGATGTCGGGCGGACAGCAGCAGCGGGTGGCGTTGGCTCGTGCGATCATCAACCAGCCCAAGCTGTTGCTGCTGGACGAGCCGCTGTCGGCGCTGGACCGCAAATTGCGCCGCGATATGCAGATCGAATTGCAAACGCTGCAGCGCAAGCTGGGGATCACCTTTGTTCTGGTGACGCATGATCAGGAAGAGGCTCTGTCGATGAGCGACCGGATTTGCGTCATGCGCGGTGGCAAGATTGTGCAGATCGGATCACCTACGGAACTTTATGACCAGCCAAGCAGTCGGTATGTCGCGGATTTTGTGGGCAAAACCAACTTCTTCGACGGGGTGCTGGATGGTGTCAGCGACGGTATCGGCACGGTCATTTCCGCCAGCGGCCGACGCTTGGGCGGGCGGTCATCTGGTGCTGCGACGGGCGAAAAGGTCAGCGTCAGTTTGCGGCCGGAACAGATCGCCTTGCGCGCAGGTGGGGACGACGATGTTTCGCTGCCGGTGCGGATCGTCAACCGGATATTTCTGGGCGAACACACGGAATATCTGGTGAAAAGCGACGAATTGGGTGAGTTTCTGGTATTGGTGTCGCGTCAGGCAGAGGCTGCTCATGGCAGTTATCAGCCCGGTGATACCGCGTTTGCAGGTTGGAAGGCGCAATCTGCGCTGGTGTTGCAGAACAACTGAAAAAACCATCAGGGAGACTGAAATGTCCGACAAGATTGACCACATATCGTCCGAAAAGTTCATGGCCGAATTGATGCGCTATCGCAAAGGCTCGGTTTCGCGGCGGCACTTTCTGGGGGTGACCGGGCTTGGGCTGGCGACGTCTGTGCTGGCGTCCGCCATGCCGCGCGCCGCGAATGCCCAAGACATCGGTGACCGCGTGATCCTGTCCAGCTGGCCCAACTACCACGATCCGGCAGACTTCGATGCGTTTCAGGCCAAGACCGGCGCTGCGGTGCAGTTGAACGTGTTCGGGTCGAACGAGGAAATGCTGGCCAAGTTGCAAGCAGGCGGCACCGGCTGGGATGTGTTCGTGCCGACGAACTATACCATCACAACCTATGTCGATCTGAAGCTGATCGAGCCTTTGGATATGTCCAAGATCCCGAACTATGACCCGGCGTCGTTTGATCCGCGCTTTGCCGGACCGGGCACGGTCGACGGGACGATCTATGCCGTGTCGAAAGACTGGGGCACGACCGGGATGGCGACCAACACCAAAAGCAGCGGTGGCCCTGCGCTGACCAGTTGGAAGGAATTCTGGGACAAGACACAGGCGGACTTTTCGGGCAAGACCACTGTGCATGACTACCAGCTGACCACGATCGGCAGTGCATTGAAATACTTCGGCTATTCCTTCAACTCGGTCGATCCCAAGGAACTGGCAGATGCGGAAAAGCTGTTGATGGCGGTCAAGCCGCACCTGTTTGCGATCACGTCCGATTACCAGCCCGCGATGCGGAACGGCGATGCGTGGCTGTGCATGTGCTGGACGGGCGACGGCAAGCAGTTGAACCGCGACATGCCGGAGATCGAATACCACCTTGGCAAAGAGGGTGGCGAGATTTGGAGCGATTTCTACGCGGTTCCCGTGGGTGCCCCGCACCGTGAGGCGGCTTATGCGCTGATCAACTTCCTGTTGGACCCAGCGATCAACATGAAAGAGACGCTGTTTCACGGCCAGCCGGTCGCTGACAAACGGGTCAACGCCATGCTGACACCGGAACGGCTGGCCGATCCGATCCTGTATCCGGCGCAGGAATTGCTGAACAATCTGGAGTTTGGTGCCGCGGCTACTCTGACCAACCCCGACCGTGCCGAATTGATGGCAAGGTTCAAATCGGCCTGAGATGAAACCGAAGATCAGGACCACATTGTTTCTGGCCCCGGCAGCGGCAT
>JBDSXE010000166.1:0-2514 GCA_039926325.1 Paracoccaceae bacterium
GGACCAGGACACCGCGTCCGCATCTGTGGCGCAGCCCGGTGCTACACGATGACCTCGACGGACGCCGGGCCGAGCCTCGCGATGCAACGTGCCGGCCGCGTGGCCGACCTCAATGATTGGGTCTGGCAGTACGTCTCGGGCCTGCCTCTCAGCGCCGGCTTGTGCCGGGTCACGGTCGCCTACCTGTGAGCGCTCAGGGCGAGTTTCTCGCGGACCTCGTAGACGCAGCCGATGACCTCGGCCTGATGGTCGCCGCCGTCAGTCCGTCGAGCATCGAGCTCGAATGGGGCCACGGTGTCCGGGTCACGATCGCCTCGCGCCTGCTCACGGGCCGGCTGCTTCGGACCGTCCTGCACCCGAGCCCGGATCCGGCCTACGCCGAGCCGAAAAATAGCTCTCCTGCCGAGCTGCGCGCATGAGGCCGAAAAATGGCTCTCGGGGCGCTGGAAATAGCACGCTCCCGGAGTGGCCCGAGGCGTCCACGTGGGACCGGCTGGCCCGGTTCGCGATGGCGCCCGTGCTCTGGCGCTGTCGGTTCCGCTGATGAGTCCGAAAAATAGCTCCCAGACAGCACGACGCCGCGCCTGGTGGGCGCGGCGCCACGAGCCGAAAAATAGCGCTCTAGCGGATCGGCTCGGCGAGCGCGCGGGTGTCGTACTGCCACTGAACCTGATCGGCGAACAGGCGCAGGCGGGCGGCCGTGGCCGCGAGATCGACCGCGACACTTGGCCCGATCGCGCTGGCGATGCTCGGCGCGTTCGTGACGTTCTCGAGGCCGCTGGCCGCGAAGGTCTCGAGGATCGCGGTCTGGAGCTTCTCGAGCTCCGTGATGACACGCCGCGAGCGCTCGACGAGTCCAACGGTGTCGCGCATGTCTCGGTGCTCCTCAAAAATGGCTCGGGGCGCGCATTCGGCGCACGGCAGGCCGACGGTCGGGTTATGGCCCAGGTTGGTGCATCCCGCATCGGTCCGCGGCAGGCGGTAGCAGTACGGAACGTCGGACGGTTGGGGCTCGGCGACAAGGGTGCTCATGGCTCGGTCTCCTTCGCTGAAAATGGCTCGGAAAATGGCTACGGGCTAGCAGCCGTATTCGGCCGGGTCGGTGCCTTCGATGGCGATTTCGTCCGGGTCGAGTCCGATTCCTTCGAGGCATTCCGCGGTAGTCTCGGGCTTGACGCGCTGGGAAATAGCGCTAGGACGGCTGGGGCGGGCCGTAGGACGGCCCAGGGGCGCGGCGCTGGCTCTGGTGGCACTCGGGGCCGCCACGACGACGGCCGGAGCGCTGGCGACGACTACGGGCGGATCGGTGGCGACGTGCCACGCGCCGACGATGCAGGCGCCGACCGCCACGACGCCTACGAGACCGTGGAACGCGCCCAGGATGCCGCCACCGTGCGAGCGGTGGCCGCGACGATGGCGGGCCATCGGTCAGGCGACGCTGTACGGGCGCTCGCGCCACGAGCTGATGGTGTAGCGCTGCGACCAAACGTATCCATCCGGGTCGACGGCTCGGAACGTCGAGCCCTTGATAAGCTCGAACAGATCGCGCTGGTCGCCGTTCGAGAACGTGAGCGGTTCGGCGAACCTGACGCGCGTTCCGGCGCTGATCGTGGGCCGCGCGCTGCGCTCCTCGAGCCGCGCACGGCAAGCGGCGCGCCATTCGTTCGCGTCATCGCTGGACGTGTCCGTGAGGCGGTCCAGGATCCGCTTAGGACAGCGCACGGCTCCCGGTCCCATGTCCTCGCTCATGTCCTTGTACGTGACCTCGCCGCGCGACATGCGCACGAGGCAGACGCCGGCCCATACGGCGCCGGTCTCGATGGTCTCGACGGCCATGTAGACCTCCGACAGTGCGACCATCGCGTAATCGAGCACGCGGTAGCGCGGGACACTCGGCGCGAACGCGTGCGGCTCGGGCTGGTCGGCGCGCGGGCCGTAGATCGCCGCGTATTCGCTGCCAGCGATGCGCGGGTGCGCGCTCTCGTGCCAGCCGCACGACGCGCACGCGGCCGGGTCGCCCTGGTAGCTGCGGATGATGATGTCGCGCACGGTCTCACCGCTGCGCAAGCTCTGGCCGGTCCATCCCATCGTGGTCGCTCCTCGAAAATGGCTCTGCGTACCGTTCTGGCGCGCGCTGCGGCCGGCGCGAACCGGCCGCCGTGCGGGTCAGACGCTTGCGCGCGTAACGTCGCGCCCGTCCTCGCTGTGATGGTGGCCGCGGACCGAGACATACATGGGCGCCTCGCACGCTGCGCAGCGCTCCTCCGCGGTGCGCTCGGGCGCGAACGTGAACGCGTAACCCTCGGCGAGCGCTCCGCCCACGAGCTCGCCCGCCCAGCCGAGACGGTCGGCGAGCGCTTGAGCAGCCGCCCGGTGCAGCGCTTCGCCCGACAGCGCGTAGTCATAGGGCAGAGTCAGCGTCCAATGTCCGACGCGGTACAGCTCGCGGTGCTCGGAGTCGATCGCGGTCTCGGTCGGCTCGCAGTCGGCCCCGTGGTAATGGCGCCGGCAGTC
>JBDSXE010000167.1:0-4531 GCA_039926325.1 Paracoccaceae bacterium
ACGACAGCCAGCGCCAGAACCAGCGAACCGGACAGTTGAACAAGGTCGTGAAAAGCGGTGATCTGGTACGGGGTCATTGCGTGGACAAGGCTGTGAAGGCGGGCAAGGCTGTCGGCAGCCTGCGGGATGAACATAACGCCCGGGACAGCGATCAGGGGCGCGTGCAGGGCGTCGGCGGCCCAGTCAAGCAGCGGGTTCCAGCCAGAGTTCTGGCGCACAACCAGCCCTTCGGGACCGGTGGCGCGGTAGCACAGCAGGTCGGTTTCACCGTAGGCGGCAAGAATTGCGACCACCTCTGCAAACTGCGGCGTCACCTTGTCGATGGCGGAATTGGCGGCGCGGGTGAAGGGCATCGTTTCGGGCTTGAGCAAGCCCTGCTGCGCGTCCCATTCGACCGCCACCGCCTGTGCCATCGCAAGCGTCGGCAGGATCAGTGGATGTTTGCCAGGCGTTCTGGCCTGCCGCGCATCAAGATGCACGGCAAATCCGCCTTCGCATTCAGTGACGTGGACGGCTTTCCAGAAGCGTTTCGGCTTCCAGGCGCTCATGCGGTATCGCCGAACGGATCGGCGGGCACATCATTGGCGTGCCAGTCCAGCATCTTCCAGGTCTTGGCCATGTGGTCGGGCAACGGTGCCTCAAACGTCATCAACTTCTTGGTGATGGGGTGTTCAAAGCTAAGGCTTCGGGCGTGCAGGTGCATCTTTCGGCTGATGTCACCGCCGATTTGCGCGCCCCAGCCGTCGCCCTCATTCTCGGTGCCGGACGCGCCGTATTTGCTGTCGCCAATGATCGGATGGCCCTTTTCGGCCATGTGCGCGCGCAACTGATGCGTGCGGCCCGTCACAGGCTCCAACGCCATCCAGCTCATCCGTTGGCCAAGGAACCACAGAACGAAATAGTCGGTCTGGGCGCGTTTGGCATCCGGGAAGTCACCGACTTTGGCCGGGTGAATGCACATCATCTTTTCGCCCTCACCCCCACGGCCATGACCGGGCGCTTTCATCAGGGCGTATTTGATCGAGCCTTTGCGCGGGTTCGGCACACCTGCGACCAGCGCCCAGTAAATCTTGCGGGTCGCACGATGGCGCAGTGCTTCGGACAAGGCGCGGGCGATGCGATCAGTGCGGGCAAGCATCAGCAGACCTGAGGTGTCCTTGTCCAGACGGTGCACCAGCTTGGGGCGTTCCTTGAAGCCGAATTTCAGCGCCTCTGTCAAACCATCGACGTGACGGTCACCCTGTCCAGAGCCGCCTTGCGACGGCAGGCCGGGAGGTTTGTTCAGGATGATGATATGCTCATCCTTCCACAGAACGGCGTCCTGGATCATCCGCTCGTCAGCCGGACTGACGCCGCCAGCGCGCGGGCGCGAGGGGGCTGCGGTATCGGGCAAGGGCGGGACGCGGATGGTCTGGCCGGGGACGACATGATCGGACGCCTTGGCGCGGGCACTGTCCACACGCACCTGCCCGGTGCGGCACAGCTTTTCGACGGCACCTTGGGTCAGTTGCGGAAAGCGGCGCTTGAACCAGCGGTCAAGGCGCTGTTCGCCCTCATCTTCGGATACGGTAAGTAGTTTGACATCGCTCATGCGAAGGCTCCACGGGCAAGGGCTGCACCGAGGGCGACAGCGGCAAGGGACAAGATGACAGATCCGGCGATATAGAGGAGTGCCTGTGCGGCGTCGCCGGATTCGTAGAGTTTCAGGGCGTCCAGAGAGAAGGCCGAGAAGGTGGTGAAACCGCCCAGAATACCGGTCATTAGGAGCGGTGAGAGGCGGGCGGACAGGCTGGCGAAGAACACGCCCATGACCAAGCTGCCCGTGACATTCACGAGGAACGTGCCAAAAGGTGCGCCGACCGTGGTGATGGTCAGAAAGCGCAGAACGGAACCGATGGCTCCGCCAATGGCGACCTGGAAAAGCGCGTAAATCATCAGGTTTCCTTGGGCCTGAGCCGGGGAATTGTCAACCGTTGGCAGGCTGGCGATTTTTCCGCGAAAAATCGGCGGTATGGTCAGGTTTGGCGTTTTGCGCGCAGTTTGGCGAAATACTCGATACGCTTTTTCAGCTCGCGTTCAAAGCCGCGTTCGGGGGGCGTGTAGTAAACCGGGCGCTTCATCGTTTCCGGGAAATAGTTCTGCCCCGAGAAGGCATCCTCCTGATCGTGGTCATAGGCGTAGTCGGCCCCGTAGCCGATGTCCTTCATCAGCTTGGTTGGCGCGTTGCGGATGTGAAGCGGTGGCGGTTCGCTGCCGGTCTGCTTGGCGGCCTGACGGGCGGCAGCGTACGCCATGTATCCGGCATTGGATTTGGGGGCGAGCGCCAGATAGATCACCGCCTGCGCCAGCGCGAGTTCACCCTCTGGACTGCCAAGCCGTTCGTAGGTCTGCCAACCGGCAAGGCAGATTTCCTGCGCCTGCGGATCGGCCAAGCCTATGTCCTCAATCGCCATGCGGGTGATACGGCGGGCGAGAAAGCGGGGGTCTTCGCCGCCTTCCAGCATCCGAGTGAACCAGTAAAGCGCGGCGTCGGGGTCGCTGCCGCGCACTGATTTATGCAGGGCGGAGATCAGGTTGTAATGTTCTTCACCCGACTTGTCGTATTTGGCGGCGCGGCGCATCAGGCGGGTGCTGAGTTCGTCACGGGTCAGAGGTTTATCGGTGCGCCACGCGGTGATCTGTTCGATCAGGTTCAGCAAAGCGCGGCCATCGCCATCGGCCATCTCTACCAAAGCCTCGCGCGCGTCACCGGTCAGCGGCAGCGCGCGGTTCAAATCCTTTTCGGCGCGTTGGGCGAGGCGTTCGAGGTCGGTGGGGGTCAGGCGTTCCAGGATGATGACCTGCGCGCGGGACAAGAGTGCTGCGTTCAGCTCGAACGACGGGTTTTCGGTGGTGGCACCCACCAGCAGGATCGTGCCGTCCTCCATATACGGCAGGAAGCCGTCTTGTTGCGCCTTGTTGAAACGGTGGATTTCATCAACGAACAGCAGGGTGCCCTGCCCGTTCTGGCGGCGGATTTTGGCGGATTCGAACACCTTTCGCAGGTCTGGGATGCCGGTGAAAATCGCGGAAATCTGGATGAACGCGAGATCGGTTTCTTGCGCTAGAAGGCGGGCGATGGTGGTTTTGCCGACACCGGGCGGTCCCCATAGGATCAGCGAGGACAGGCTGTGTGCCGCGATCATAGACCCCAGCGGGCCCTCAGGCGACAGGACGTGGCTTTGGCCGATCACCTCTGACAACGCGCGCGGGCGCAGGCGGTCGGCCAGCGGGCTTGGTGCTTTGGTGGCAGTGGAGGGGGTGTCGAACAGGTCTGGCATGGGTGCAGGTTACGCCGGGACGGGGGCAGGAAGGAAGGTGAGTAATTGGAAAAGGCCAATCGGCAGAGAGAATGCAACAGGCCCGCCGGTGAGGGCGGGCCCGTGGGATCAGCCGTTGGGCAGATCAGGATTCGAAGTTGTCATCGGCCGCGACACGGGCCTTGTCGCCAGCGCCCTTGGCGTTGACGTCGCGGTCAACGAATTCGATGATCGCCATCGGCGCCATGTCACCATAGCGGAAACCGGCCTTCAGCACGCGGCAGTAACCGCCCTGACGGTCCTTGTAGCGCGGGCCGAGAATGGCGAACAGGCGTTCGACATACTGGTCCTGCTTCAGCGCAGCGCCAGCCTGACGACGGGCGTGCAGATCGCCGCGCTTGGCCAGCGTGATCAGCTTTTCGATGATCGGACGCAATTCCTTGGCTTTCGGCAAGGTGGTCTTGATCTGTTCGTGTTCGATGAGCGAACCGGCCATGTTGGCGAACAGCGCCTTGCGGTGTTCGTGGGTTCGGTTGAGTTTGCGGTGACCGCTACCGTGACGCATGATATTTCTCCTGAAAGTCTGTTTTGCTTTGTCCGGCGGGGACACCGTGCGTCCCCGCTCACCTTGGGGCTTGCGCCCATATTTTCCCCGGCAGTCCGGGCATTTTTAGCCGGGTGGGTGTTACCCCACCCGCATCAGAATTGGTCTTCGAAACGCTTGGCCAGATCTTCGATGTTTTCCGGCGGCCAATCTTCGACTTCCATGCCCAGATGCAAACCCATGCCCGACAGCACTTCCTTGATTTCGTTCAGGGATTTGCGGCCGAAGTTCGGGGTCCGCAGCATTTCTGCTTCGGTTTTCTGGATCAGATCGCCGATGTAGACGATGTTGTCGTTCTTGAGGCAGTTTGCCGAACGGACCGACAGTTCCAGTTCGTCGACTTTCTTGAGCAGCAGCGGGTTGAATTCCAGACCCGCATCCTCGACGCCCTTACCAGCTGCTTCCGGCTCGTCAAAGTTGACGAACACGGCCAATTGGTCCTGCAGAATGCGCGCAGCGTAGGCCACAGCATCTTCCGGTGTCAGCGAGCCGTCGGTTTCCAGACGCATGGTCAGACGGTCATAGTCCAGAACCTGACCTTCGCGGGTCGGGGTGACTTCGTAGGACACTTTCTTGACCGGCGAATAGATCGCGTCGATCGGGATCAGACCGATCGGCGCATCTTCCG
>JBDSXE010000168.1:0-6910 GCA_039926325.1 Paracoccaceae bacterium
GTCACATCGGACCCGACACCACGATACCCTGTGAAGGTGCCAGAGGCGTCAAAGATCGGCTTGCCCGTCAGGCGTCGCCAACGCACGACACCATCGGTCGATTTAGGGGCGCGGTAGATGAAGTCCCGAAACGGTTTATGCCCGTTTATTGCAGCCACAAGGTCGTCCCACTCGATCCCGACCAACATATCCGGGTTCGCGGCAAGCCATTCCTCGTGCGTCTTTCCGATCAGTCCTTCTGGCGGCACACCGCCATCGTCGAAATACTCTCCATCCATCACAAGACTGTAGCGACAGTTCTTATCCATTTCCCACAACCAGCCATCCGAAACGGTCGCAATATCTACCAACCGCTGTTCGACAGTGGCGCGTTCGACGATAGATCGTTCAAGATCGGCCTTCACGGCCGCAAGTGCCGCCTCGCGAGCCCTCTGTTCGGTAATCTCGACCTGGACCCCGGCAATCAACTCAGGGGTGCCGCCAGGACCGCGGTGAAGCGTGCGGCCACTGTCCAGCACCCAAATCCAATTGCCATTCCTATGGCGCATACGATACTCGGCCAAATAGATAACATCATCATTCGACACTGATTTTTCGAACAACGCTTGAGTGGCAGGCAAGTCTTCCGGGTGGACGCGCGAACGCCAGGTATTAAAGGTGACCGGGCTTAACTCTTCCAGGCGATACCCCAGCAATTTGGCCCAATATTCGTTGACCTTGTGTTCGCCGGTTTTGACATTCCACTCCCAAGTGCAAATTCTGGCCCCATCTACTACGTTGCGTAACCGCTGCTCGGCCACCTTCAATCTGGTGATGTCAGAGTGGATCTCGATCCGGTCGCCAGCGGGCAAGAGGCGTTCCGTGACGCGCAGTGTGCGCCCATCTGACAAAATGCGTTCAAAGCTTTGAATACGCGGTGGCGCATCCCCCGATTGTCGTTTCGACAAATCTTCTGGCTGACCATCTGCGTCCATGACCGATCCAAACGCGGCCACAAGCCGACGGACCTCTGCATACGGCGTGCCCGGCGCCAGCGCACCAGCCGGGATCGTGTAAAAATCGCAAAAGCGCGGATTATAAGTCGTGAGCCGATTTTCAGCGTCATAAAGGACGACCCCATCCTCCATTGCTTCAATAGCACCAAGCAACTGGTCACGCGCCGTCGTCGCACCCCCAACACGGATTTCGTCCGATGCATCGTGCGCCGCCTTCTTGTCCCCACGTTGCAACAGTGCAAGCAGGCCGTCAAAAATTGGCTTTGGCAGCGCAACATGTTTGCCAAGCGCCATCGCGTCCGAAACTGGGACGTATAGGATCAAGATGCCGCCATCCTGGTCGGTTCCAAACCTTGTCCCATGAGCGAAATCTGGTTGGCCATCCCTCTTGACCGAGGTTGCCCACCAGTCATGCTCGACCTCTTGTGGCCTAGGTCTTGCCTGTCTTGCCGCCATCCAATCGGTCAGAAGTCCGTCAGCGCGCTTGTCCAATCGGGTCGGCCATTCGTAAACGTGCGCCGCAATTTCACCACCCATTCGGCGGAACAGGAAGGCACGGCTTGCGCCCCAAAAGACGCTAATTCGCGAAAGCGCATCTATGACCGCAGGACCTAGTTCAACGTCGGAAGCGGACGCAATATGGGTCATGAACTGAACGACGAAGTCCTGCTCAACCGTTCGCGCGTTAGGCGAAACATTGGGCGTCGGATGTTTTGTTACTGCTGGCACATCACACTCTTCAAACTGCCGCTCGTATGGGTTCAATCCCCCGGAGGATGGTCGACTGGGTCTTTGGCGCGACGTGGACAAGGTTCTAAACCAAGTCGAGCAACGCTTTGACGGTAGAAACGAACGTTTCACGACGCAGCGGTTTCGGAAGCGTCACCTCGGCAGCGCCCGATACCCGTTTGTTCTCTGCAGATTTGGCATCCGCCGCTGCAGTAAACCAGATTGCCGGCGTCAAAGCGTTCAACGAGCGGCTCGCGCGCAAGTGAAGCAGCACACGATCCCCTGTAATGTAGGGCATGTTCTGATCGAAAATCAACAAGTCGTATTTTTTCGCCAGCGAATGCTCTAGCGCCATGCGGCCGTCGCATGCGATCGTCAGCTCCAACTCAGGCATACCGTCCAGGAACGCTGTTACAATATCCTGATTCACCTGGTCGTCTTCGGCGAGCAGGATCTGGTACTTTCGTTTGAGGCCGCTTTCGTTCATCCGTAACTCTTTATTCCGGATCGTCGTTGGTCGCTAGCTTTCATTCTATAGATGAGCCCGCTGCGAAACACATTGGAAAATCTCGGGGTTGGGTTGTCGCGGTGTCGTGGCTGTTGTGCCAGAGCTTTAGCATTCAATCCGCCGTTTCCCCTATCGGCCGTCGTTGATCATCCGGCGCTGCGGGCGTGGTCTGTAAGCAGATGTGGTCGGCACGTTTCGGCCGATCTTGGTTGCAATCAGCGGGCCGGACCTGCTCCATCAGAACCGCATAGTGCTTTAGCTGATGTTGATGCCAGGCTCGTGCCGCAGTTCCACGACGTTCTGCAGAGACAAACGGAAACGCACACATATCATCATCAGCAAGCGGACGCTTTCGGGCGAAGCGTTGAAGCAGCGAAATGGGCTGGCTCTGGCCACGCATCGAGGCCGAGTCCCGCCCCGCTCAGGCCATTTTGCAGCGACAGTGCCGGGCGGGATGATAAGTCTCAGCTGGAAAGCTACCTGGCTAACCCCAACAATCCCAGGATAATTCAGGGGTAACCGGCAAGTACACTGGAATGAGGGGTTCGTGGCGGAGGGAACGCGACTGGCATCCAATGGCGTCTGGAGAGCAAGTTGTTGATTTGCAACGGAGCCGCTTTTTCTGGCGATGCCAGTTGGCGTTTTGGAATTATAGCGTCCAAAATTTACAAACGGCGGCACAGAAACTCTACACGAAACTGACGGCAAGGTTGCTGATCTCGATCCCGTGCGCGTGCAGCAGGTCGTCCAGGTTCCGTAGCGATAAAGGGAAATGAACGTACATCATAACCGCGAGGCGGATGAACTCGAGCGAGGTCTTGAAATGGCGAAAGGGGCTGAGGTTTGTCAGCCATCCAGGTTAGGCGGCCGTCGTGCGGGCTTCACTACGGTTTGCGCTGACAAAGCCACGCCCACCGCCGACAGGTGTTAAAAGGCGGCGCAGCGCTGCTTCGCAGTCAATGGCAAGATCGGCAGCAAGATCGGCGCCTAACGTGTCGTCGGTAAGGGGCTCAGCCCGGATACAACGTCAGCCCGCCATCGACGCGGATGACTTGGCCATGGACGAATTTTGCCCCCGGACTGACCAGCCAGCACACAGCATCGGCAATCTCGCCGGGTTCGGCATAGCGATCAAAGGACGCGCTGTTGGAATTCATCTTGACCGGATCGACCGTACGCGTCGCCTGAAACCGCGCGGTCTTGGCGGGGCCAGGGCTGACGGCATTGACGCGAACACCGTCAGCCATAACCTCGGCGGCCAAGCAGCGGGTGTAGTGGACGACGGCAGCCTTGAGACAGGCATAGATAGCCCCGCCGGAATAGCCCGCATGAGCGGCGGCGGAGCCGATGTTGACGACGATGCCGGATTGTCGCGCGACCATGTCCGGCACGAAAGCCTGGGTCACCAGCATAGTGCCGATCAGATTGTTGTTGGTCAGCGTGACGATGTCTTCATACGGGATGCCCAGCACGTTGTTCGGCACCGGCTTGCCGCCCGAGGCGCCGATGTCGCCGCCGGCACAATTGACCAGAATATCGACCCGGCCGAATTTTGCGAGGATCGCGGACTTCATCGCGGCCACGGCGACTTGATCGCCGATATTGCCGGTGACCCCGAGTGAGCGTACGCCCAAAGCCTCAATCTGCTGCACCACCTCGTCCAGATCGCCGTTTTCGCCGAATTTCGCCGGTTCGGTCGCACTTAGGTCGTGCACGATCACATCGGCCCCCATGGCAGCGATTTTCTGCGCCATCACTTGTCCCAGACCACGCCCCGAGCCGGTGATAAACGCGATTTTCCCGGATAATTCCTTTGCCATTTCAGCCCCCTACCAAATTCCAAGTTTCTTCATGTTCGCCTGCGATTTGCGGATCATCGCCAGTTCGTAGGCTTCCAGTTTGTCATCTTCGCCCGTTTCCCAAGGGGTACGCCAATCGGCATTGTCTGGTAGCCGATTTCGGCGGGCGGCAAGCAAGCAGGCGGCCAGTTCCGGCGCGGTTTTTGGCGGATAACCTTGCCACCAGCCGGGGGTAAACAGCCGCACATGCCGCACCTCAAGTGCCCCGGGCTCCAGCACACAGGTCATCGTGTCATGATGTTCGGCCAGAACCGCGAATAATTCGGCAAACGGCACCGCACCGTCACCGATGGCGCAGCGCACCAGCCGCAGACCCTCATCGCTCCACTGCACGCGGTAGTCTTTCAAGTGCACATGGCGGACATAGGGGGCGACGACTGCGGCGAAGTCCAACGGGGCTTCGGCGACCGGAAAGGTGTTGCCAGTGTCAAGCACGATCCGTACCGAGGGGCCGAATTCGTCGCAAAAGCCTGTCAGTTCGGTGCTTGTGAAATCCTGGTGGTTCTCGATCAGGATCACCAGGCCATTGGCAGCGGCGATGGGCGCATAGCGGCCAAGCTTGTCGCGGACCGAGGTCACCATTTCCGCCCAGCTACCTGCCGCAACGGCCCGATCACCACACAGGATGGGGCTCAGGTGGAAGCGAATATACCGGGCTTTCAATGCCTTGGCTGCGCGGACACACAGCGCCATGTCACCCATCTGCAGGCCGGAACTGACGACGCGCGACATGCTGAGATCATCGAGACGGGCTGAAAGCTGCGTCAGGTCGGCGTCGGACATGTTCTTGAGCCAGCCCTCCCACAGCTCCAGTACTTTGGCCCCAAGTTCGATCCCAAGCGCGATGAAGCCGTCAAGCCCGGTGGCGCGGGGGTTGTGGCGCGGCGTGCCCATACCTTGCAGGCCCAGATGATAGGTCAGGCCATAGGGGTTGAGCCCGGTCAGCAGTTTCATCCCGTTTTCCATTTTACCTGATGCCGGCGTCGACGATGAACGACTGCTTGGTGATCATGGCACTGTCGTCAGCGCCCAAGAACAGTACCATCCGGGCGATGTCTTCGCCCAGCAGCACCCGCCCGATGGCCTGCCGTTCCACCATCGCCTGCACCTCGGCCTCGGTCCTGTACCAAAGCTGCCGTTGCCTTTCGGTTATCACCGCGCCCGGCTCGATTGCATTGACGCGGATGTTGTCGGGTCCGAACCCTCGTCCCAATGCACGGGTCAGCCCAAGGATCGCGGCCTTGGCCGTGGCATAGACCGACATCGCGTCCGCGCCATGCCGCCACGAAATCGACGAGAAATTGATGATCGACCCGCCGCCAAGTTCGCGCATCTGTGACCGCACCGCCTGGGCTGCAAAGAATTGCGGTCGCAGGTTGATGTCCATCGAGTGATCCCAATAGTCCTCTGTGACATCGTCGATGGCACGGCGATCGTCATTCGCTGCGTTGTTCACCAGCACCGAAATTAGGCCCAACTCATCACGGGTCCGGGCAATGGCTGCCGTCAGAGCCACAGTATCAGTCACATCGCAGGGCAGATAAAGCGCCCCGACTTCACGCGCGAGTGCCTGGCCCGCTGCGTCCTGGATATCAACGAAGGCGACCTTGGCATGATTGGAGGCAAAGGCGCGGACGATGTCGGCACCGATGCCGGACGCCCCGCCGGTGACAAAGATCACGCGACCGGCAAGGCTTGGATAGATTGCGAAGTTTAGAATTTTGCGTTCCTGTCAGATAAGCTTTTCAGTGGTGGGATCGAAAAGGCAGGCGCGGGTCATGTCAATTGCGACCACCATGTTTTCGCCCTGTTTTGGCACATCGTTCGGATCGAACCGGCCAACCACTTCTTTGCCGCCGATCCTGAGCACGGCCATGGTTTCTGCCCCAGTCGGCTCCACCACTTCAACCTCTGCGATCAGGCTGCCCGTACCGGACCGGTCCTTCATTTCCGGCGCATAGCGGCTGAAATGTTCCGGGCGAATGCCGAGGATCACCTTGGACCCGATGGCAGGGCTGCTTGCCCGCGCCAGTACCAGCGTCGCGGTCTTGCCCTCGGCCAGCACGATGCTGACCGCGGGCTTGCCATCCACCGACGTGACTTCGACGGGAATGAAGTTCATTGACGGCGACCCCATGAAGCCCGCGACAAAGATGTTGGCCGGACGGTTGTAGACCACTTCCGGTTCGTCGAACTGCTGGACCTCGCCCTTGTGCATGACGACGATGCGGCTGGCCAACGTCATAGCCTCGACCTGATCATGGGTCACATAGACCGTGGTTTTACCGATGTTATGGTGCAGCTTCTTGATTTCCGTTCGCATATCCACCCGCAGCTTGGCGTCAAGGTTCGATAGCGGCTCGTCGAACAGGAACAGCTTGGGGTCGCGGACCAGCGCCCGGCCCATCGCCACCCGTTGACGCTGGCCGCCGGACAACTGCCCCGGCTTGCGATGGAGCAGGGGCTCGATCTGCAAAAGCGCCGCAACGCGGGCAATCGTCGCCACCTGTTCGGGCTTGGGAACCCCGCGGCTCTCCATGCCAAAAGCCATGTTTTCGCGCACCGTCATGGTTGGGTACAGAGCATAACTTTGGAATACCATGGCAATGTCGCGGTCTTTTGGGGCCACCGAATTCACCATGCGATCACCGATGTAAATCGCGCCCGAGGTGATGGTTTCCAGCCCCGCAATCATCGACAGTAAGGTGGATTTGCCACAGCCGGACGGTCCGACCAATGCGATGAACTCGCCGCTCTTTGCCTCGATGTTGATGCCTTTTAGAACCTCGACCGCGCCATAGCTTTTGCGGATGTTCTGG
>JBDSXE010000169.1:0-5164 GCA_039926325.1 Paracoccaceae bacterium
AATGGCGTGCCGCCGACCAGAACTGCCACGATAGCGGGTAACAGGAACCCGTTGGCAATCGTGGGCGCACCGCCGGACAGCTCGACGGAAAACAACAAGCCCGCGACCGCCGCCAGTGCGCCAGAGATGGCAAAGGCGAGGATCTTGTAGCGTGCCACGTTGATACCGGAGGCGGCTGCTGCGGGTTCGCCCGCGCCGACGGCCTTTAGCGCGCGGCCAAGGGTGGTGCGGCGCTCGATGAACAGGGTGATCGCCAGCAGACCTGCGGCGATGAACAACTCGTGCGGGATTGGTCCGGTTTTGCTGATCATCCAGCCAAACACCGCATCGCGCTGCGCCGCATCCATGTTCAGCGCGCGCTGCCCCGACAGATATTGCGCCAGCGAAAATGCGATGCCGCCGACCGCGAGCGTCGAGATAAACGACGGCACCAGCAGTTTGGTCGTGACATATCCCGACACCATGCCAAACCCGAAGCCGACGAGGATGCACAACAGTGCCACCCACCCCCCCAGCGGTGCCAGATAGACAGAGGCGACCACCGTGATCAGGTTGGCCATCGACTGGGCGGACAGATCGATGCCACCAATGTAGATGGCGAAGGTCAGCCCCAGCGCCATGATGAACAGCGGCACGATGTCGCCCGCCAGCGACAGCAGGTTTGCCGGGCGCAGGAAAGTGTCGTCAACTGTGCCAACGATGGCCACCAGAAGCAGCAGGGTGATCCAGGGCAGATGCGGTTTGAAACGCTGGAAATCCATTGAGTGCCTCAGATCATGTGATGGATAAGATCGAAAAGCGACGGCTTGACGCCCGCCGTCCAGTCGAACCGCTTCTGGATTGCACCGTCCTTGATGACGATGATCGAATGGGACAGCCCGATCGCCTCTTCCAATGTGTCGGCGACCAGAATGATGCCGACGCCAGAAACGATGGTGTTCCAGTAGGCGGACGCACGGTCACGATAGCTCCACGCCAGCGCCGGGTCGGTTGCGGCAAATGCCGCGCCGCCACCAAATGCCATTGGCATGGCTATCGAACCAAGACCCGTTGCCGAGGCAAGCAGGAAATTCCGGCGATTGATTTTCTCTTTTTCGACGAAGTCCTTGATGAAAGTAGACATAGGTTCCTCCCCATTTGTCACATGCAGCCACCTTGGGGCGGCCGGGTCCGCGGCGGTCGACACGCTCAACCTTGATCGAGTCGCAACCAGAGCAGGCCGTCCGTCCACTCACCAAACGCACTAACTGGTTACTTTCTTAGATCGCGATGAGTCAAGAGTTTTTCGCGGTAAAAAATGCGACCCTCGACGCGGATCCGCTTTGACGCAGGGCGTCGTGACTGTGTAAGACTGCGGCAGGCGCCAACTGCCAGGCGCCAAAGGAGTTGACCTTGAATACCCCCCTATCGCCGCCAGCACCCGCCGCCAAACCCCGCCTGCGCGACGCAGAAGTGACCAAGGCCCGCATACTGGAGGCTGCGAAACGCGAATTCGCCAAGAACGGTCTGGGCGGTGCGCGGGTCGACGTGATCGCGGAAAAAGCCAACGCCAACAAACGGATGATCTATCATTATTTTGGCAGCAAAGAGGAGCTGTTCCACACCGTTTTGGAGAACGCCTATCTCGACATTCGGACGGCCGAGCAAAAACTGAACCTGGATCATCTGGAACCCCCGATCGCGCTGGAGCGGCTCGTTCGGTTCACATGGGAGTATTATCTGAAAAACCCGGAGTTCATCACGCTGGTGAACAGTGAGAATCTGCATCGCGGAAAGCATTTGAAGAAATCCGAGGTTGTGAAGATCCACAGCCGCAAATTCGTGGCGATGGTCGAAAACATCCTGGCCCGTGGTGTCGCAAGCGGTGCGTTCCGTGCGGGCGTCGATGCTGTGCAACTGAACATCACCATTGCCGCGATTGGGTACTATTACCTCACCAACCGTTTCACCGGGTCGATCGTGTTCGAGCGCGACTTGATGTCCAAGGAAGCCTTGGAAGAGCGATTCAAGTTCAACGTCGACACAATATTGCGGTTAGTCGCGGCCTAATGTTTAGTCAGATTCTACCGCCAAGGCGCAAGATCGCTGACACGCATCTGCGGATCAGGCCGGGGTGGAAATTGACCGACCAGCAGAGCCTTTACGTGCCCTGCGCGCATTGCGATGATTGCATTTAGGGTGCCAACGCCAGAACCTAAGGTAGCGCGATCGCCGCCATAGCTGTGCAAAAGCGCAATCAGATATTGCCCGACCGTATGGGTCATTCCCGCCCCCGAAGTGCTGCCTGCAGCGCCGTCTTGCCCAGGATTACCGCCACCACGATGGCAATCAGCACCACCGAAACCGCCGCAATCGCCGGGTCGATATTGTCGCGCAAGCCCATCCACATCAGTCGCGGCAAGGTGACGGCATTGACCGAGGTGATGAAAAGGGTGACGCCGATCTCTTCCCAGCTTAGCACAAAGGTCAGAAACAGCGCCGTCGCAATGCCAAAGCGGATGTTGGGCAGGATTACCCGCGTGATCCGCGTCACCAACCCGGCCCCCATGCTGCGCGCGGCAAGGTCGATGCGGCGGTCAACCTGCGACAGCGCAACGGTGATCAATACCACCGCAAATGGCGCGATCATCACCGCATGTGCCAGTGCCACGCCCAGCCACGTGTCATAGGCCACGAAGCCATTGATCTGACTAAGCGATATCAGGAAAAAATACAGCGTCAGGGCAGAAACCACGGGAGGCGCCACCATCGGCAGCAAGGCAATCCCGAACAGCAACGGCGCAAAGCGCGGCTGCAATATCCATATCCCGACGCTGAATAACAGCGCCATTCCCGTGGCCACCAATGCACTTAGAATGCCGATCCTTACCGACAAGAGGGCGCCTGTGGCCCAGACCGGGTTCTCTAGCAGGGCACGGTAATGGCGCAGTGACAGTTCGCCATCCGGCACCGACAGATAGCGTGTCGGGGTGAAGGACACCGGGATCACTGCCACCAAAGGCATCAGCAGGAACACCGAAACCAAGGCCGCCAGCGTGACGGCCAGTACCGAAGGGCGCACCTGAATCATCGCCCCGCTCCCGGCCTTACCTGACGCATCAACGCCGCCAGCAAGAAGCCAACGCCCAACATCAGAATGACCGAGACGGCGGCTGCAAGACCCCAGTCCGGGCTTTGGAATATTCGCAGGTAAATCAGCTCTGCCACCATCACCGAACGTCCACCGCCCAGGATTGCCGGTGTCACGAAGAAGCCCAGCGCAAAGACGAATACCACCAGCGCCGCGCCCAGAATGCCAGATCGCGTCATCGGCACAAAGACCTGCCAGAAGATCCGGGTGCGCCCTGCCCCCATGCTGCGCGCCGCCATCAGCACCCGTTCGTCCACTGAGCGCATCGCCGATGCCAACGGAAACACCGCAAAGGGAATAAGAAAATGGACCATCCCGATGACCACCCCAAATTCATTTCGCACCAGTGTTAGAGGTTCGCTGATGATCCCGGCCTTCATCAGCCAGTCATTCAGAATGCCGTGGTTCGACAGCAGGGCAAGCCAGCCAAAAGCCCGGGTCAACACCGAAATCCAGAACGGAATCAGGATGCACAGTTCCACCAACACCTGCTGCATCCGGCTGCCGCGTACCCAGATCAGGGTGATCACATAAGCGAAGGCCACTGAAAGCACCGTCACCACAGCACAAATCCGCAGAGTTCGGAGCAGCACCGATTGCACCAACGGGTCGCTGACGGCGGTGGCGTATTGGCCAAATCCGGGCTCTGGCAAGGTCACGCTCCAGCGGATCACCCCAAGAAACGGCATGACATAGGCCACCGCCAGAAACACCAGCAGCGGGCCTATCAGCAATGTGGCGCGAAGATTGGGGCTCATCAGGCTGCCTTCAGCAATGAATGCGCCTCCGGAGCGTGGTGGCCCCGGAGGCAGTCCTAGCTTAGGCCGAGACGATCTTCAGATACTCATCCAGCGAGGCGCCGTAGTTGGTTTCATACCAGTCGGTATTCAGCGGCACTTGCTGGGCGGCATTGGCCGGGTCCACCGGGTTGTATTTCGCATCTGCAGCCGACAGCAGCGCATCCGCCGCCGGATTCGCAGGGCCCTGCCCCAACAGGTTGAACATCACCACCTGCTTGGTCGGATCTTGCGCTGAGGCGATGAACTGCATCGCCGCGTCTTTACCACCCGGATTGCCTTTGATTACCGCCATCGAGCCTGCGGCAATCGTTCCCTGGTTCCAGATGAACTTGATCTTGCCCTCTGAATCCTGTTCCAGCAGCTTGGCGCGGGTCGACCAGACCAGCGCCATCGCGGCGTCGCCGTTCATCAGCAGCGATTGGCTTTCCGCCCCGCCACCCCAGAAACCGACCACATTGTCTTTAAACGCGGCAATCTTGGCATGGGCACGCTTGACGTCCAGTGGGTAAAGGTCGGCAGGTGCCACGCCATCGGCCAGAAGGGCCGCTTCCCACATGCCCGAACCCCATTTGTACATAGCGCGCTTGCCGGGGAACTTTGCGACATCGAAGAAATCGGCCATGCCGGTCGGCGCGGTTTCGAACTTGGTGGAATCGTAGGCAAGGATGGTCGAGTAGAAATAGCTGGACGCCGCAAATTCCCAGCCGAAACCTTCGCGGAACTTGGTCTTGTCGACGACGGCGTAGTCAATCGCCTCCATCATGCCTTTCTTGCCCAGTGATTGGGCCGAGAAGGGGTCGGCATCGACGATATCCCAGCTGGGCTTGCCGCTTTGAAACTGCGCGGCAATGGCGCCTTCGGTCGGGCCAGAACCGTCTTGCTTTACGGCTATGCCGGTGGCCGCCGTGAAAGCTTTGCCATAGGCCTCGTCATAGGCGGTGATCGCATCGCCGCCCCAGTTGACGAAAACCAGCTCACCCGAGGCCGCCAGCACCGGCGTGCCACGCAGGCCAACGACAGCCGTGCCCAACAGTGCTACGGCGAATTGGGTAAACTGCCGACGGCTGATTTCGCCACGGCGCGCACGTGTAGCAAGGATTTCGAGGCCGTCATTCTGAAAGTGTTCATTCATGTTCAGTGCTCCTGTCGGTTTCTTACGGTCGGTCCCCAAGGTGTCACTCGGGGCAACAAATCACAGCAATTGGCCCCGATCTTGCGGCCAAGCGGCCCAGAC
>JBDSXE010000170.1:0-4746 GCA_039926325.1 Paracoccaceae bacterium
CGGATATTCAGCTGCATGCCACCGCGCCAATGACGGCGATGCTGTCGCTGCTGGATCAGCCGCCGTTCAACTACATGAAAAAGGCCGGGCAGCCCGTGCAGATGGGCACGGGCACTGCGGTCGTTGACGGGCGGATTTCGCTGCCGCTGGTCATCAAGATGGGGTTTGGCGATGTGGACTATGCAGTGACAGGGACGGTCAGCGATTTTTCGTCCGATATGATCGTCAGCGGCCGCACCATAACCGCGCCGGTCCTGATTGTCGCGGCGGGGCCGCAGGGGATGACGATCAAGGGACCAGGGCTCATCGGCAAGGTTCCGTTTGACGTTACATTCGCGCAGGATTTTGGCCTGACGCCGGGGCCGGCGCGGATTGATGGCACGGTGACGCTGTCGCAGCGGGCGGTCGAAGAATTCGGGCTGGGCCTGCCGAAGTCGATGGTGTCGGGCGAAGGACCGGGGCAGGTAGCGATCGTGCTGCCCAAGGGCGAGCCGGGCAAACTGACGCTGGTGTCGGATCTAAAGGGCATTACCCTTGCGATACCAGAACTGGGGTGGCGCAAGGGTGGCAACGCGACTGGGCATCTGGAGGCCGATGTAACGTTGGGGCCGGTGCCCGACGTGACGCGGCTGCAGGTGTCCGGTGCCGGACTGTCAGCGACAGGCAATGTGCGGCTGAAGGCGAATGGTGGGCTGGATGTGGCACGGTTCGACAAGGTCAGTCTGGGCGGCTGGCTGAATGGCGCAGTCGCAATCACCGGGCGCGGAGGCAATCGTGCGGTTGGGCTGGCAGTGACGTCGGGTACCATCGACATCCGCAAATTCCCAGAGAATCACGCCAGTTCTGATTCGACTGATGGCAGCCCAATCAAGGCCAATCTGGATGCGTTGCGAATTACCGATGGCATCCGGCTAACCGGGTTCGTGGGCGATTTTTCCCTGAGCGGCGGCTTCAACGGAGTGTTCACGGGCAGCGTGAACGGGGTTACGCCAGTGACGGGGTCTGTGGGGCCAAGCACGAATGGCACATCTGTTCGGGTGCAATCGTCGGATGCCGGGGCGGTGATGAATGCAGCGGGCATGTTTTCTTCGGCGCATGGTGGCAGTCTGGACCTGACGCTGGTGCCGCGGGCTACGTCCGGTGTGTACGACGGTTCCGCTAAAATTCACGACATTCGAGTGAAGTACGGCTCTGTCATGGCGGACCTACTTAGTGCGATTTCGGTCGTTGGTTTGCTTGACCAGCTTAACGGTGACGGAATTGTTTTCAACAACGCCGAGGCGACATTCCTGATGACGCCGACCGCGATTGATGTGCAGAAAGGTTCTGCCGTTGGCGCGTCGATGGGGGTGTCGTTGCAGGGGATATATCATTCGGACACGTCGCAGCTGGACATGGCGGGGGTTGTGTCGCCGATCTATCTGCTGAACGGCATCGGCTCTATCCTTACGCGCAAAGGCGAGGGGCTGTTCGGCTTTGCCTATCGATTAAAGGGCACGGCAGACAAGCCTGATGTGCAGGTCAACCCGCTATCAATTCTGACGCCCGGCATGTTCCGCGATTTGTTCCGCACGCCGCCGCCAACTTTGGATGGGAGCGGCGGGTGAAGCTGTCGGATTTTGATTTTGACCTGCCGGATGGACTGATTGCCACCCGGCCCGCAAGCCCGCGAACTGCCGCGCGGTTGTTGCTGGCAGAGGGTGACAGTATCCGTGATCTGCATGTCCGCGATCTGGTGCAGATTTTCCGCCCCGGTGATCGGCTGGTTTTGAACAACACCAAAGTCATCCCGGCGCGGCTATTCGGGCGGCGGGCTCGTGGTGACACGGTAGCAAAGATCGAGATTACCTTGCTGGAACCTGTGGCCCAGGGGTGGCGGGCACTGGCGAAACCGCTGCGGAAGGTGAATATAGGCGAGGTGATCGTGTTTTCAGATCAGCTTTCCGCGACTGTCACGGCGAAGGGTTCGGCCGACCTGACGCTGGCCTTCAATCTGGTCGGGACGGATTTCGACGCGGCTTTGAACACGACAGGGGCCATGCCGTTGCCCCCTTACATCGCCGCATTGCGGCCCGCAGACGAGCGGGATCGCAGCGATTACCAGACGGTATTTGCAAGGCATTCGGGGGCGGTGGCGGCACCCACGGCCTCGCTGCATTTCGATGTCAAGTTGCTAGCGGCGCTGGCCGCAAGGGGTGTGCAGTTTACCGAAGTCACTTTGCATGTTGGCGCAGGGACGTTCCTGCCGGTCAAGGTCGAGGATGTGACGACGCACCGAATGCATGCCGAGTGGGGCGAGGTGACTGTGGCTGCAGCCGCAGAGATCAACGCGACCAAGGCGGCGGGTGGGCGGATCATTCCGGTCGGCACCACGGCGCTGCGCCTGATCGAGACGGCGGCGGCATCGGGGCGGGTGGAGCCTTGGGTAGGACCGACGGATATTTTCATCTATCCGGGCTACAGGTTTCGGGTGACAGATGCGCTGATGACGAATTTCCATTTGCCGAAGTCGACACTGCTGATGCTGGTGTCGGCGTTAATGGGCCAAGAGCGGATTCGCCGGATTTACGACCATGCGGTTGTTGAGGGATATCGGTTCTTCAGCTATGGCGATGCGTCGCTGCTGATCCCGTAGAACCGGGGGTTTCACACCCCCTGACCCCCGTGGGATATTTATGAGCAACTGAAACGCAGATCAGGACGGCCGGAGAGATGATGTGCTGAAAGTTCTTGCCCAATCGTGGCCGCTGCTGTTGGGCGTCATGCTGCTGATGGTGGGCAACGGAGTTCAGGGCTCTTTACTGGGGATTCGTGGCGCGCTGGAAGGGTTCAGCACCTTTGATCTGTCCATCGTCATGTCGGCATATTTCGTGGGCTTTCTGGGTGGATCGCGACTGGCACCAGAGATGATACGGCGGGTCGGGCATGTGCGGGTGTTTTCGGCGCTGGGGTCAATGATTTCGGCGGTGCTGGTGCTGTATCCAATGCTGGTGGGCGTGGTGTCATGGTCGGTGATGCGGATACTGATCGGGTTTTGCTTTTCAGGCATCTATGTCACCTCTGAAAGCTGGCTGAACAACACCGCTTCGAACGATACGCGGGGGCAGGCGCTGTCGGCCTATATGATTGTGCAAATGCTGGGGATCATCGCGTCGCAGGGTTTGCTGTCGATGGGCGATCCAAGCGGATATGGGTTGTTCATCATCCCGTCGGTACTGGTGTCGCTGGCGTTCATGCCGATGCTGCTGGCCAAGACCCCCGCGCCGACGTTCGAGACGATCAAGCCGATGAGCTTTGGCCGGATTTTCCGCACCTCGCCATTGGGATGCGTGGGAATGCTGCTGACGGGCGGGATTTATGCGGCGATGTTCGGGATGGCGGCGGTCTGGGGGGCGAAAACCGGGCTGACGATTGGGCAGATCGCGGCTTATGGCGGCGCGTTGTATGTCGGCGGGTTGGTATTGCAGTATCCGGTGGGCTATCTGTCGGACCGGATCGACCGCCGTGTGCTGATCCTGTGGATGTCGGTCGGAGGCGCCGCGGTCATGGCGGTGGCAGGATTGGTGGTCTTGCCGTTCAATCTGATTCTGGTGGTATCGGTGCTGTTGGGGGGTACGATCAACCCGCTGTATTCACTGCTAATCGCGCATACCAATGACTTTCTGGCCAAGGAAGAGATGCCGGCGGCCTCGTCCCGATTGATATTCCTGAATGGGTTCGGAGCGATTTTCGGGCCGATTTCAACCGGTTGGCTGATGGAAGTTGTGGGTGCATCGGGTTATTTTCTGTTCATTGGCGTGCTGTTCGCCCTGCTGGCGGGCTATTCCGGCTGGCGTATGTCGCAGCGATTGGCGCCACTGGATCAAAGTCGCTATTCCGGTTTGACGCCGACCGCATCGCCCCTTGCAGTGGGTGCAGTGCTGGAACAAGACGCCCGCCGCTAAGGTTGCGGGACATGGTGTTACCTGTCAGGTTGGCGCAAAGGAGTACTTCATGTCGGACCCGGTCGAAGTTCTGGATTACTGGTTTGGCGAAGTAGATGCAGACAGCTGGTTTGCCGGGGGCGACACGCTGGACCATGAGATCCGCGAGCGGTTCCTTGAACTATGGCAGGCGGCGCGGGATGGTGGCCTGGAGCATTGGGCAGAGGGGACAGTTGGCACGCTGGCCTACTTGATCCTGACCGATCAGATGTCGCGCAACATGCACCGTGGCAAGCCTGAGGCATTCGCTACCGACGCACAGGCCCGGGTGGCCGCGCGGCGGGCGATTGACGCAGGCTGGGATATGGGCGCGCCAGAGCCGGAGCGGATGTTCTTCTATCTGCCGTTCGAGCATTCGGAAGATGTCGCCGATCAGGCGCTTTCGGTGCTTTTGATGACAGACAAGCTGCCGATGGACCCCGATATGGCCCTTCACGCGCGGGCGCATCAGGAGATCATCAAGAAGTTCGGTAGATTTCCCAACCGGAATGCGGCGCTGGGGCGTGAGAATAGCCTGGAAGAAGAGGCGTTTCTGGCCAAGGGTGGGTACGGCGCCGTCGTAGAGGCACTGAAGGCCAACAGCCATGCAAGTGGCGCATAGTGGCACGGCGCGGCCTGCGTTGCGTGGTCGCCCTATATAGTTTAATGCCAAACTACTTTTTCGAGGGAGGAAAAGATGGCTGCCCAGAACTTTGATATTGTCGTAATCGGGTCCGGACCGGGCGGCTACGTTGCCGCCATCAGGGCCGCGCAACTGGGGCTG
>JBDSXE010000171.1:0-3875 GCA_039926325.1 Paracoccaceae bacterium
TTCGCGGCCAGCCAAAAATCTTTGAATATCAGGTAAATTATGATATTTAACCAATTGATCCATAACGATTAAGCCAAATGTCCATATCTGGACACATCACTTCCCCCGCCAGACCCAACCACCACCAAACACCCGCGAACCCTCGCTCGCATAGAAAACACAAGCCTGCCCCGCCGAAACCCCATCTTCAGGGTCGAGTAATTCAACTTCTGCTTCCGTCGCCGACAAGGGTCGCACGATCGCCGCACGCGGTGGCCGGGTAGAGCGGACCTTGACCTCCAGATGCCACTCCTTGCGGGACATTAACGCTTCGTCCCCCAGCCAGTTGATCTCTCTGACCGGAATGACCCGTGTCGCCAGCGCCGCCTTCGGCCCGACAATCACCCGCCGCAGAACCGGGTCCAGTTTGACCACATACAGCGGATCCTCCAGCCCCCCGATTCCCAGCCCGCGCCGCTGCCCGACCGTGTAGTGAATGATCCCGTTATGGGGCCCCAGTACACGCCCCTCAAGATCAACGATCTCACCCGGATCAGCAGCCCCGGGACGCAGCTTTTCAATCACCGCCGCATAGTTCCCGTTCGGCACGAAACAGATGTCCTGACTGTCCGGCTTGTCCGCCACCGACAACCCATACCGCGCCGCCAGCGCCCGCGTCTCAGCCTTGGACCCCAGATGCCCAAGCGGAAAGCGCAAGTAATCCAACTGATCGTACGTGGTCGAGAACAGGAAATAGCTCTGATCCCGGTTCGCATCCGTAGCGCGGTGCAGTTCAGCCCCCACCCCGACTTTGCGTTGAATATAATGCCCGGTTGCCATGCAGTCGGCGTTCAAATCCTTGGCCGTGGCCAGCAAATCCTTGAACTTGACCCGCTCGTTGCAGCGGATGCACGGCACCGGTGTAGCCCCCGACAAATATGCGTCGGCGAACTCCTCCATCACAGCTTCGCGGAACGTGTTCTCATAATCGAGCACATAATGCGGAAACCCCATCGCCTCGGCCACCCGCCGCGCGTCGTGGATATCCCGCCCCGCGCAGCATGCACCCTTCTTGGCCAGCGCAGCCCCGTGGTCATAAAGCTGCAAAGTCACGCCAACAACGTCGTAGCCTTCCTCAGCCAGCATCGCCGCCACGACAGAGCTGTCGACACCGCCAGACATCGCAACCACGACCCTTGTGTCGGCGGGTGCTTTGGGCAGGCCCAAAGAATTAAGGGGTTGATCAAGCATCATGTCGGCTTTCCGGGGAATTTCCTGACGCAATATAGGAAAATGCCATACACTCTCAACCCCTCATTCCCAACTCCGCTTCACGCTTGTTTAAGCATGAGAGTTCATTTTGGCGGCAACCTACGAGGATTTGTTGATGTATCTTAAAAAAGTAGACGGGCCGCGACAGGTCGCTTTGCCGGATGGCAGTAGTCTCTCTCGTGCCGATTTGCCACCATCCGACACCTGTCGCTGGGTCGCCAGCCGAAAAGCGGTTGTGGTGAAGGCAGTAATTTATGGCCTGATTTCACAGACCGAAGCACAGGACAGGTACGGTTTGTCCGAAGAGGAATTCGAGCTTTGGCGGCACGCGGTCCAGATGCATGGCGAAAAGGCATTGCGCGTCACCACACTGCAAAAATATAGACAACTTTAAGAGGAAATTGCTTCGCGTTGTGGCAGAGTAACCCTCCGTTAACCAATGGCCATCAATGTTGTTAATGAACAACGGACCTTACGGAGCAGTAGGCAATGCGAATCTTATTGGTGGAAGACGATCCAACGACCTCACGAAGCATCGAATTGATGCTGACGCATGCGAATCTGAACGTCTATTGCACCGATCTTGGTGAAGATGGCGTCGATTTGGCCAAGCTTTACGATTACGACCTGATCCTCCTAGATCTAAACTTGCCGGATATGTCGGGACACGAGGTCTTGCGCCAGCTGCGGCAGGCAAAGGTTGAAACGCCGATCCTGATCTTGTCCGGCTCTGATGATACCGAGAGCAAAATCAAGGGGTTCGGCTTTGGTGCCGACGATTATCTGACCAAGCCGTTCCACCGCGAAGAATTGGTCGCCCGCATCCATGCCATCATTCGCAGGTCCAAGGGCCACTCTCAATCGGTGATCAGAACTGGGCTGGTCAGCGTCAATTTGGACGCTAAAACCGTCGATGTCGAAGGCACATCGGTTCATCTGACCGGCAAGGAATACCAGATGCTGGAACTGCTGTCGCTTCGCAAGGGAACGACACTGACCAAGGAAATGTTTCTTAACCACCTGTATGGCGGCATGGATGAGCCCGAATTGAAAATCATCGACGTTTTCATTTGCAAACTTCGCAAGAAATTGTCGGAGGCGACGCGAGGGCAGAACTACATCGAAACGGTCTGGGGCCGTGGCTATGTGCTGCGCGAGCCGAGTGTCGCTGCGATGCCGCGTCTGGTGGCCAGCGCCTGACACTGGACCTATCGCCACTCCGCCCGTAATCTTGTGGCGAAAGCGGGGAGCGCGATGGCAGCAGCGAAAATGCATGGAGTCGAGCTTCTGAGTGAAGCGGAAGCGCGGGAGGAGCTGGCGCGGCTGGCGGTCACGCTGGCCGACGCCAACGCAGCCTATCACACGCTGGACGCACCAGAGATTTCTGACGCCGAATATGATGCGCTAAAGCTACGCAATGCCGCGATTGAGGCGCGCTTTCCGGGGTTGAAACGCAACGACAGTCCATCCGAACAGGTCGGCGCTGCAGTGACGTCGGGATTCGGCAAAATTGCCCACCGGATGCCGATGCTAAGCCTTGGCAACGCCTTCGCGGATGACGAAGTGACGGAATTTGCCGATAGGGTGCGGAAATTTCTCGGGCACGAGGCGGCTGTCGTCTACACAGCCGAGCCCAAGATTGACGGCTTGTCGCTGTCATTGCGCTATGAGGACGGAATTTTGGTGGAGGCGGCAACCAGAGGCGACGGCGAAACCGGCGAGAACGTCACCGAAAATGCCAGGACGATCGGTGACATTCCTACCCGCGTGACAGGTGCGCCTGATGTCATGGAGGTGCGAGGCGAGGTCTACATGAGCCACGCCGATTTTGCCGCCCTGAACGGGCGGCAGGCGGCCAAGGGCGAAAAGACCTTTGCCAATCCGCGCAACGCCGCCGCGGGGTCGCTACGGCAGCTTGACGCGAAAATCACTGCGGCCCGGCCGCTGAGATTTTTTGCCTATGCATGGGGAGAGCTTTCTGAGCCGCTATCGACCACTCAAATGGGTGCGATTGAACGGCTGGCTGCAATGGGGTTTCAGGTCAATCCGCTGACAATTCTGTGCGCCAGTCCTGCGGAAATGCTGGATCATTATCGCAGTATCGAAATGCAACGGGCGACTTTGGGCTATGATATCGACGGAGTGGTCTACAAGGTCAATGATTTGAGTCTGCAAGCCCGGCTTGGCTTTCGCTCCACCACGCCACGATGGGCGTTGGCGCACAAATTTCCGGCACAACTGGCCTGGACGCGACTGCTGGCTATCGACATTCAGGTCGGTCGAACTGGTGCGATGTCGCCAGTCGCTCGACTGCAGCCTGTGACGGTTGGTGGTGTCGTTGTCGCGAACGCCACGTTGCACAATGAGGATTACATCGCAGGCCGCGATGCCAAGGGTGGCGCGATCCGCGATGGCAAGGACATCCGCATTGGTGACTGGGTGCAGGTTTACCGTGCCGGCGATGTGATCCCCAAGGTGGCGGACGTGGATTTGTCGCAACGCGCTGAAGGTGCGGAACCCTATGTTTTCCCACACATATGCGCCGAGTGCGGCTCGCCTGCGGTCCGTGAGCCGGGCGATGCAGTGCGCCGCTGTACCGGCGGGTTGATTTGTCCGGCACAAGC